>JAUWHQ010000199.1 GCA_030605805.1 Methanosarcinales archaeon
ATGGCCAACGCTTTGGCATTGAGGCAATGCATAAAGACTGGAAAAGCAATGCATTCGAGCTCGAAAAAACCAGAGTAACCGATCCAAAGAGGATAGAGACGATTCTAATTCCGATTGCCTTCGCTTACATCCTGTGCGTGCTTGAAGGCGATAAACGAGAGGAAACAGGCGATGTCCGTAGTCCGCCAAAGGGCAAAACGCGTACGACAGGACTCTTCCTGAATGGTCTCATGAGTATCTCCAACCATATCAGGCGTGCTACCATCGAAACGTTTGTGGTCTTCATTCGGAATCTGCTCCAACCGTTTCTATGCGTGGAAGATTCCGGCGTTCATATAATCTCTGGCACTGCGGGTAATTTGAGAAAAGGAGGAAGTTTCACAGGTTGGATGAGCGTGATCTCTCTTATTTGATACGATATTACGGATATTTTGAGGTGGAATACTCTGATATTTGTTTGGAACTTCGCGAAATATCTATTTGGTGTGGTGGTGTGGCGACTGTAATCGTTGGGGTTGATTTTTATATTGGATGCTGAATTATTTTTTGTGGGGTGTGCTGTGTGAATGTGTTAGCTACTGAAATGCCCTTTCTATGATTTTATTCACGCTCGTCAACAGAACTATCGATCTCGGCGATGGGATCGTAAC
The DNA here is from genome assembly GCA_030605805.1 of Methanosarcinales archaeon. GTDB lineage: Archaea > Halobacteriota > Methanosarcinia > Methanosarcinales > Methanogasteraceae > Methanogaster_D. The sequence continues at coordinate 651 of JAUWHQ010000199.1, forward strand.
TTCGAGAAATCATGGAGTTCCTGGGACATATCGGGAGATCTTCAGTCCTCTGGAGCGGGGTAAGGTGATTGATAAGGAACTCGCGGTGATCTTTCCAATCTGGTATACCAGAGAAACATTCTTGCCCATGAATACTACAACCTGACAGAGGAGGATGTCTTCAGAATATATCGCAGGATCGGTGTGATCAGGAAGTTTGTGGAACAGGCGAAAGAAAATATAAGAGATATTAAATAAAAAATGTGTGTGTGGGTTCGGCACAAGATTCCTGCAGTACAATCTCACACCCCAACCATCAGCCACCCATCCCGATATACGCTCTTGATACTAAACACGCTGAAAAAGCATAAAGCCAAACCTTTATGCCGTAAAATATGAGATGTATCACCGATGCCTATAGATTCGATCGGTACCATATTTGGAGAAACGGGTTTTGCGGATTTTAGATTCGTGGTTTCGGATCCTACGACAAAACAGGGCGAGTATCTCAAGATCTGGCACGAAACAGACGACTGGACGCTCGCACAGGTGGTTGCGATCACCAGATCGAACGAGGACGTCACCATCGATAGTGCGCTGGACAAAAGGGACGAGGCAGGAGCCGATCGCGTGATCGCGAAGGCGATGGTCATCGGATCGCGGCAGAACCGGGTCCTGCGGATACCAAAGACGCCGTTTAGTCCGGGAGATAAGGTGTTTCGCGCTGACCCCGAACTGATCGCATCAACGCTCGGGCTCAGGCGCGGCAACGTGTACCTCGGGTTTCTGGAGGGACAGCAGATACCTGTGCAGCTCGATGCCGACACCCTTGTGCAGAAGCACGTGAGCATCCTTGCACGCACAGGCAGCGGCAAGTCGTATACCGCGGGCGTGATCATGGAGGAACTCCTTGATCAGGGAATTCCGCTCCTGATCATCGATCCGCACGGCGAATACACATCGCTCAGGGAACCCGCTACGGACGGCGATTTTGAGCGATTTAACGTATCGCCATTTGGATATGCAGACCGGCTGACTGTGTACACGCCGGTTGACCGGGTGCTTAATCCCGGTGCGGATAATGTATTCAGGCTCAACGGACGCAATCTCAAAGCAGGTGATCTCTCAAAGATTCTCGGCATCCAGTCCGGCACCCAGATGGGCGTGGTCTATGAAGCGATACAGAAGATACGGGCTGAGGCGAGCACCTACACGATCGATGATATCGTCTTTGAGGTCGGCAACAGCAGCAGCAACGCAAAATGGAGCGTTTTGAGCGCTCTTGAATCAGTCAGGGATGCGGAAATATTCTCTGAAAATCCGACCAAGGTTCAGGATCTTGTTCAGCCTGGAAGAGGCTCGATCATCGATATGAAAGGGGTCGTTCCTGACATGCAGGCGATGATCGTCGCAAGATTATGCGAGGAACTCTTTGAGGCAAGAAAGATGGGCGTGGTGCCGCCGATGATGCTCGTGCTTGAGGAGGCGCATAACTACTGCCCTGAGAAGGGATTTGCCAAGACCGTGAGCACCGACATACTGCGGACGATCGCTTCCGAGGGCAGGAAATTCGGGCTCGGCATGATGGTGATCTCGCAGCGCCCGGCACGCATCGACAAGAACGTTCTGTCGCAGTGCAACACCCAGATCATCCTGAAGGTCACCAATCCAAACGACCTGCAGGCGATCCGGAAGGGGCTTGAAGGGATCAGCGTTGAGGCAGAGGCTGAGATCAAGCGGCTGCCCCCCGGTGTCGCCATGGTCGTGAGCGGCGACATCGAGCGCCCGATCATCGTGGAGATACGGGTGCGCAAGAGCAGGCACGGCGGGGAATCGGTCTCTGTGACCGGGCGCGGGGTGCCTGAGGTACGCGAGCCGCTGTTTGCGCCAGATAGGAGAGAAGAGTCGGAAATGGCGGAGATGATGGAAGAGCCTGAAGCCCCACCGGTTTTTGAGGTGAAGCGAAGAGAGCAGACGGCGCCTGAAAAGAAGAAGAGCGGCAGTTTATTTGCAAAGGTTTTCGGAAGCGGGAAGGCATGATCGAACGCGTGTGGCGCAGACGCGCGTGCATCTGCGGTTAATAGAACCAAGATAAGATATAATAACCAGTAAGTAGTAAAAAGTCATTATAATTAAGGTATTTCTCATTTACTTTATTTACCGATGAGATATATGTAACGCAAATTATCAAAGAGTCTGTTTTCGGCATCGTTTGTCAGTGCCCGTAAAAACAGCATCAAGCAGCACATTTTTCGAGAAGCCTCGGGCGAGATTTGAACTCGCGACCTAGTGATTACAAGTCACTCGCTCTGCCAGCTGAGCCACCGAGGCGTTATGCGGGTATGAACTTGGTGCCATAGTATATAATGCCGGCGTCGCCGTCCTCACCAAGCTTTCTGAATGTGGGCTTCACCTGCATCCCAATCGTGATCTCAGCCGGGTCGCATACCACCTGACCCGTCATGCGCGGACCTTCTTCCAGTTGTATGATCGCCAGCGGATAGGGCGTCTGCATATCAAAGCCTTCTGATGCCGTGCGTATGATGGTGTAGGTGACCACCTCGCCGTACCCCTTGAACTGATAGTCCTCGATGCTGCCATCCCTGCGGCAGTTCGGACACGTCGTTCGCGGTGGGAAGTAGCACTCACCACAGGTATTGCATCGCGTTCCGACCAGATTGTACCGGCTGCTGATATGTCTCCAGAATCTTGGTACACTCACAAGATCACCACTGTAGTATTTCGATTGATCGATACTTAAAGATGCTGACGATGATCCGAATCATGAGCGTGAGTTGGGCTTCATGGTGGGCACTCAGGGGACGTCACGTATGAAAATCGAACATACCCGGGGTATCGTATGGCGTTTTTAAATACATCCGGCATCACAGATAAACCTTAATCTGTGCAATCAATGTCTAAAAGCGATAGCAGAGACTGATTTACACTGATTACACAGATTTAAGGCAATATATGCGTAAATTTGTGAAATCCGTATCTGCGATAATTATCATAAATCGCAGATTTTTTAGATGGTGCCCCGGTTACCACTCAATTTGAAGCGGATACCTAAAATCCCGATCAAATCGCGAGGACGTCGCTTGCTTTTTGCAGATACGTCCTCCCTGAATCGGTTATCTGAAAGACGTTCGAACTCTTCTCGATCAACCGCTTTTCCTGCAGCATATTCAGATACCTGTCGGCACGGTTGAAATTCAGATTGGCAGCGTAAACGATCCCGGTCTTGTTGGCACCGCGGTTCCCGGCAGCTTTGAGGATGTCCACGACGATAGCGATTTCAGATCTTCTTGTCATGTTGCTCACCACTGATAGCATACAGGGATTGCAAGGTATATAAACATATCGGTATGATCTAAATTTGCGGAAAAAGATGATAAAATGCCATACACGGTGGGGAAGCGGACGGGGGCGGTGGTGGTTGGCAGGGGGATTAACCTTAAACACGATTGTCAACCATTAACCAGAAACACGTTAACAATCGAGATCGATACCATGTCAGCAGAACACTCCGGAGTAAGACCGATGATTTACGCCTCCATGTTTGCAGCCCTGACCGCGGTTGGCGCACTCATACGAATCCCGATCCCGATAAGCCCGGTGCCGCTCACTCTTCAGGTCTTCTTTGTGCTGCTAACAGGGCTGGTACTGGGCAGCCGGTGGGGCGCAACCGGCATGGCTGTGTACGTGATGCTCGGGATCATAGGCTTCCCTGTCTTTTCAGGCGGTTCGTCCGGGATAGGGGTTATTCTTGGACCCACGGGCGGATATCTTGTCGGATTTGTCATGGGCGCATTTGTCACAGGGTCAATCGTTGAAAATCTCGGCAAAAGCGGGATTGTCATGATCACTGCCATGACCGCTGGTCTTGCAGTGATTTATGCCGCAGGAGTCCTGCAATTATTTATTGTCGCGGATATGCCATCCATCAGGGAGGCTGTTGTGATTGGCGTCCTGCCGTTCCTGATTGGAGATCTGATCAAACTGGTTGCTGCATTCGCCGTGGCGAAGCGGATGGAGAATATAACGACATATAATGACATATAATGACATATAAGGAGATTCAATAGATAGAGGAATGATTGAACTGGAAGACGTGCACTTTTCTCACCAAAAAAAGCCTATTCTGGAGCGAGTAAACCTCCGTATCGGAAAAGGTGAGTGCATCGGCATCATGGGAGCCAATGGCTCTGGAAAAACAACGTTTGCCAGACTTTTAAACGGTCTGCTGCTGCCGCAGAAAGGGGTTGTCAGGGTGAACGGAAAGCCCACCAGCGATTCAGAAAGCCTGCTTGCGATCAGAAGATCGGTAGGTATCATATTCCAGAACCCGGACGCCCAGGCGATCGGCGAAACAGTGGAAGAGGACATCGTCTTTGGTCTTGAGAACATCGGCGTCCCAAAACCCGGGATCGACCGCCGGATCGACAGATATCTGGAGATGCTTGGAATAACAGGGTTGAAAGATCGAAACATCGGCATTCTGAGCGGAGGACAGAAACAACTGGTGAATCTTGCTGCGGTCATGGCGATGGAGCCGGAATGCATCGTTTTAGACGAGCCAATCTCGATGCTGGATTCTTGCAGCAGGAAGCGTGTGATTGAGACCATATCCGGATTGAACAGAGCTGGCACCTCGATCATCCTGATCACGCATGACCCGGGCGATCTGGTGGGCTGCTCCGGAGTATTCACCATCGCCGAGGGTAGAATTTCGCAGACAGATCCAGAAACCATTGTTGCCTGCGAAGATACAGGGTTTTCGAAGGCAACTACACAATCAGAGCCACAAAGCGGCGGAATCGAGGTGGACGTGAGCCATGTCTATGAGCCGGGCACAATGTGGGCGGTCACTGCTCTTGCTGATGTCAGCCTCACAATCGAGAAGGGTAGCGTCACCGGTATCGTCGGCGGGATCGGTTCAGGGAAGTCCACGCTTGCCAGCCTCGTCGCAGGTCTTGACACGTCCACCGCAGGCAGCATCAGCATAGACGGCAAGCCCCCAGAACCGGGAAAAAACGTGGCAATTCTCGTTCAGCAGCCCGAAGACTTCTTCTTTGAAAGAACCGTCCAAAAGGAGATGCTTTTCGGGCTCAAGATGATGGGCGTGTCAGATGGCGAGATGCAGGCAAGGATGCACTCTGCAATGTCACAGGCAGGTCTGGACAGGGCGATTCTTGAGCGGTCACCGTTCCATCTCAGCATAGGAGAGCAGAGACTCGTTGCCCTTGCTTCAATACTTGCAATGGATCCTGAATACATCGTTCTTGACGAACCCACCGCCAGCCTCGATCCAAAATCGAGAAAAAATGTTCTGGAGATCATCAGAGAGATTGTAGGCAGGACGACCGTTATCTACATCTCACACCGCATCAGAGATGTCCTGGATATCTCAGACCGGATCGCAGTGCTAAAACATGGGAATCTGGTATTTGCAGGCACAAAAAGCCAGTACCTGAAATGGGCATCAGAGGGAAAGAGAGAGGAGAGGTGCTGATCGTGCTTACCGGATACAGAAAAGGGCATTCGTGCATCCATACGCTTGATCCGCGCACGAAATTGCTTGCGACCGCAGGAATTGGTCTCCTGATCTATTTAACAGGTCCTCCGGGACTCGGGTTGCTGTCAGCCGCGGTCCCGGTGCTGGCATATATCGCGGGCATCCCGGTCCCCCGCCTACTTGCGAGACTCAGACCGATGCTGATATTCCTTGTTGTGATATTTGTAGTCCATCTGCCAGTGGAAGGCGGCATATACACCGGGATGGTCGCTGTCGTGCGATTTGCACTCCTGATACTCTTTGCCATGTTACTGATCCACACGACCAGCCCGTCCGAGATGAACATGGCTCTCGCGTACTTTTTAAGACCGCTGGGGCGGCATGGTACTGATATCGCATTCATGGTACGGGTGGCGATGGCTTTTATGCCGGGGCTGCTGCGTGATAAGGAGACTGTTCTGAGGGCGCAGGCAGCAAGAGGCTATAAACCAGATGGTTTAACCGGTTTTACGGTCATGATGGTCCCACTCCTGCGCAGATCATTCAGAAAAGCGGATGAACTGGCTGATGCCATTGAATCAAGGTGCTATCATCGGGATCGGGAGTATTATTACTACAGCAAGGCGTTAACGGGACGGGATCGGGTTCTGATCGGGGTGTTTGTCGTGGTTCTTGTTCTGGTTCTGTGTCTGGCATCTCAGGTGCCTTGCTTGTGATGAATCATCGCTCTGATCGGCTTGCTGTGTGTTATCGGGACGTTTCTGATTAGAAGAAGGTTTAACTAACCCGATCTTCCCCCATTTTTATCGAATCCACGGCGGCGCCCGAACCCGAGCCCACAGGGGAATCTCGGGTCTATGGCGATGTGAAGTATAAACCTGCCCGATAATGACGTTGGAGATGTCGCATGAGTCACCGAAAAACTACCGGTCCGTAAAAATTCCGGTGAGACTTGCCAGCACCAAAGCATTTATGTATCGCCGATACGTTGTTTGATACGCCTCCACGCTCAAGCGGGGTGGGGTAGTCAGGACATCCCGACGGGCTCATAACCCGTAGACCGATGGTTCAAATCCATCCCCCGCTATCGATGCATCACATAAAGGTTCGGCTACGCGATTTTTTCATTACGAATGATGACTGGATTTTTGCGGTCTCGGGTTACGATTCCACAGATGGTGTGCAGGCAGTCCTCAGATACATACCTGACAAAAGCGGCGACCGCGAGCTTGACGGCGTCAGATACCGCAAGCTCGATTTTGATGAATCGTTTGAGTTCATGGAGGAGAACCGCCCGTCATGGAAACGTCTCTGTGTCCCTGAAAATGAGATTTCGCAGGTTCTCCGGGCGGATGAGCGCATACAATCCCTCGCGGAGGAAGACCGCCGGGTTGCAGCGATCGTTGAGCTTTTAGAGGGGGCTGGCATTCCCATCGGGAAGATGGGGATCACCGGTTCGATGCTGCCCGGGTTGCAGATCGAGGGTTCTGACATCGATTTTGTGGTGTACGGGAAGTACTGGTTCCTTGCAAGGGACGCGGTCATGCAAGAGATGCAGGATGCGCGGAAGATGCAGAAGACCGGGCGGGCGGAGAATGTGCGGGCAGCAGACAGGAATCGTGCCCGGTCGCAACCCCTGATCACTGAGATCAGCGATGAGATGTGGCGCCGGATCTACGCAAAGAGAGTACCGGAAATCTCGTTTGAAGAGTTTATGATCCATGAATTGCGGAAAGGGAATCGGGGGATGATTGAAGGCACGTATTTTGACCTGCTGTTCGTCCGCGATTGGGATCAACTGCCTGTGCGGCAGGAACGCGGGACCGATCTGCGCCGGTGCACCATCACAACCAGGGTCACCAGCGCAGATCTTGCTTTCGATAATCCGGCGGTCTATGAGATCGACCATCCGGTCATATCCGAGATTCTCTGCTACACCCACACGTACGCAGGGCAGGCGCTGGCTGGCGAGATGGTTGAGGCAAGGGGCATGATGGAACAGATCGGTGACCTGCGGCGCCTCGTGGTCGGGACGTCGCGTGAGCCGGTTGGCGAGTGGATGCGGTCGCTCACGTTGCTGGAACGGAAGTGAACCGTGTCGGGGAAGGGGGGGCGGTTTTTGAGGCTGCGTGGAGGCTATCAACCCAAACGTTGGTGTTGACGCCCCCGTTCTTGGGAAGCTTTTATGTGGGGTGAGTTCGAACGCCCAATGTATGCAGCGCAGAGAACTCCGCCACGATAGACACACGGTTTCTTTGTTAACTGACCGTATGGTGATCACGCCGAAGTATCGTGGGAAGATTCTGGTAGGGGGTGTCGCGCTCGCTGTTGAGGGGATTATTCGCAAGACCTGTAAAGAGATGAATACCCGAGATCATCGATATGGCTGTGAATGCCGATCACGTCCATCTGTTTATAGAATATTATCCAAAGTATTACTGTTGGGTTTTATAGCCAAGAAAATGAAAGGCAGGTCGAGCAGGATACTCATAGAACTTCCCCCAGTCTCGAGAGAATTGGCGCAAAGATCATCCATGGACTCCACAGGATGTTACCATGTCCCAGCGGATCATAGATGGGAAGTTGTGGAGAAATATATCGGGACGCAAGATTATGCGCGAAAGGGCGGATCGCACTGCACAAGTCCTGTACTTAAGTGCGGGGTATAGTGACTTTTTGAAGATGCGTGTGCACAAAAGATTTATAGCCGTAGAAAATAAACATAATATGGAGGGATAAATATGTCCTTTTGCAGTAAGTGTGGAAAAGAAATTAAAGAAGGGGGTGAATTTTGTCCAAATTGCGGGACAAAAATTGAGGTGCCTCATAAGATTGATTCATCAGTGTCAGTTGCAGAGCAAGCTAAGATAGAGGGGGTTAAGCAACGGATTGCTGAGTATAACCGTAATTATATAGGGTTTATGATCATGATGATTGTAGCACCGACTGCAGGTGTATTTTTCTGGAGTAAAACTTTGTATTTTACGAAGGTTGCTGATGTAGACTGTACCGATCTTCAAGTCATTTCTATCCTATTGTGGATACTTGGTATTCTTTGTTTAGTTGCATCGGTTTACTATCATAGTCAAGCCACTAAATTAAGAGAGAAGTTAGAAAAAGGCGAAATTGATTAATATGGCAAAAATGGACTTTATAACCCATCTTCGCCAGATTAAAATTAAACCGCAACCAGTGAACCCCCTCATCTTTCGAGTCTGTTCTACATCCTTTTGACCCCAATTGACTTCAAGTACCCACCCTCCCCCAAATACTTACAATTGAACATCTGC
>JAUWHQ010000125.1 GCA_030605805.1 Methanosarcinales archaeon
GTGGCATCATCGGCGCTGTCGGCTTCCAGTTCGATCAGCAGTTTCTTTGCGGTATGAACGCCGCTTACGCCATAACCAAGGTGCATGAGCGCACGTTGTATCGTATCCCCTTCAGGGTCGAGCATGCCCTCCTTCAGTTGCGTGGTGATCTCGGCACGGTATTTCATCGCATAACAGATCGCTCCGATGCGATAAAAATGTATGGATTTACCGACGTTTCCTGCCCTTATCGAAGACCGATGGCAGATGCACGATATACCGCCCGTCCTCCTTCATAGACATTATAATCTCTTCCCGCTCGAGCAGTGCTTCAAGATTCAGCTCGTACGAGCCTTTATCGAGTATGCGGATCGATTCAACCTGCAAATCAGACCTCTTTTCCACCACCTCCGGCTCATCCACCTGCGCTTCAGTATCAGGGGCATCCTCGGTCTTGGATTTTTCCGGCACGTACAGAAACTTTTTCCACCCGCAGTGAGGGCAGCCATCCAGTATCTCGGCTGCACCATCCTCGAAGATGTGCTCGCAGTTGGTGCATTTATGAGGCATGACAAGCATTCTTCCGCTCATCGGTATTCTTTTTATCTGCCGCATGAGGCGGTCAACTGATTCAACTGGTACGATGTCCTGCTAAATCGACAATCATGCAGCTACAGCTATAATTCCTTCACCATCGCGACCTCGTCGCAATCAGGGAATTTCGGGCATTTGATGCATTCGCTCCATACCTTATGCGGAAGCATCTTCTTATCCACCTCTATAAACCCATATCTCCGAAAATAGTCGGGTACGCGGGTAAGTGTGAATATCGTGTCGATTCCGAGTTCCTGCGCCTCGCTCATGGATGCATGCAGAAGCAGCTCGCCGATGCCCTGATTGTGCGCATCCTGCCGCACTGCAAAGGATATGACCTCTGCAAGGTTATCCCAGCAGATATGAAGGGCGCAGCAGCCGAGCAGCCGATCGCCGCTTGCGCAGACCGTAAAATCACGGATGCGGTCGTATAGCTCGCTAAGCGATCTTGGAAGCATCGTCCCGTCTCTGGCATAGCTATTGACCAGCTCATGCACCTGATCCACATCCTGCACCACTGCCTTCCGAATCTGATAATCTGCGTGATAACTCGTATCGTGACCCGTGTCCATGCGATCACCTGCGCTTCTGCCCTGTTTTTATAACCGAGATGATCAATGCAAATATTGCAGCAAACACGCAACCACTCAGCAGATATCTGAACTCTGGTGACTCTGCAAGCCGAACGTTCCATTTATCGTTATCATTGCCGTTACCTGGCGGTGACGACGATGATTCATTCCCCTGCGCGGATTCTGCGGTCTCTTCTGTGGTCCTGACGTATTCCGGATCCTTGAACTGCGAGAGCCCGCGCAGGTACACCGTCCCACCCTTCGCATCCCCAAGCACCCGATCCAGTTCCGCGATCAGGATGGTGTGGTATTCTCCCTCGATCTTCTTCATGTAAACGAACCGCCTCTTATCATAGTCGTTCGCATACAATTTCTCTTGTTTAATTACCGTATCGCCATTGTACAGTGTCATAACGGCGTTGTTGTCGGCAATAGACGCCACTCCAAGTTCGTATCCTTCTTTCAAGGGTTCCAGGTCGCCTTCCCCGATGTTTACAGATACATCACTGATCAAAGGGTAATCGAACGACCTGTCAGGATCGATGTACTGCTCAACGATCACCGAAGCCGTGTTTGAGCCGGTGTCAGTTCCCATCAGCGATATTTTCATGATATCGTAATGAACGCCATCGATCTCCTTTTCATATATGCAAGAACTCTTTTTGGATATATCAGGGTTCGCAATTTCCTTGCCGCCGTCAGATATGCCGATCGTCGCACCGCCATCCTCGACATCCCCGACCCTGAGCTGGTAGCCCTGTTCCAGATCGAGGGAGCGCCCGGTCTTGATGTCGCCATCAAAGTAGAAGATGGTCGCCTCATGGACATTTCCGGCGCAGGCTGGTACGCACAGGATGGTGCACAGGGACATCACAAGCGCCAGACAGATGACGCGCACGGCGCGTCGGTTTGTTCTTCGGGCGGGTTCGTTCATGAGGGTAGTATAGTATTATTTTGTTATTATGGCTTACGGATGCGTTGCAGTTGGATGGCGCAGGCAGATGCCCAGGCGGGTGGTTCCGTGATTGCTCGCAAATCCCCGGGAAACGCCCGGCCAGCATCGGGATTATAACTGCCTCTTATGTAGGGCAACGTTTTTTTACAAGTAAACCTATTGATGTGCACCATAATCGGTTTGCCGGGCATCTTGGTATACGAAACCGTATGGTACGGTTTGCCCGCATCAACCATCCGAACAGAGATGCCGGAGGGTGGTGGCAAGCCATAAATACAGCCCTTATCCGGGTCTCGAGAACCGGAACTATGAGGCGAGGAAGCGGAATGGATCGTTCAGGATCTGGCGATGGAACGCACGCGGGTGTGGATATAGATCAGCGCATCGCAGAACTGGAAAGGGTGAACGAAGACCTGAGAAATGAGATCGCGGAACGAGGGCGCGCGGAGGAGCAGCTCGCGGCATCGCTCATAGAGAAAGAGACGCTTCTGCGCGAGGTTCACCACCGGGTCAAGAACAATATGCAGGTCATCTCCAGCCTCCTCAAGATTCAATCCGGGTATGTAAGGGACGAAGAGGTGCGCGGGATGTTTGAAGAGTGCCAGAACCGGATACGGGCGATGTCTCTTGTCCATGAGAAGCTTTACAAATCAAAGGGTGTGGCAAGCGTCAATTTTAAGGAGTATATCAAGACTCTGCTACATGACGTGTTCTGGTCTTACGGTTACGGGGTTGGCACAGGCAGAATCAGGCTGAAGATGAACGTTGAGGATGTTTCGTTTGGTATTGATGCTGCCATGTCGTGCGGATTGATCATCAATGAACTGGTCTCCAATTCCTTGAAACACGCTTTTCCTGCGGGCAGATCAGGCGAGGTCAAGGTTTCACTCCGCGTGACCTGCGAAGACGAATTTGAACTGGTTGTCAGCGATGACGGGATCGGTATGCCGCAGCATCCGGATTTCAGGGATGTGGGAACGCTTGGTCTGCATCTGGTTGTCCTGCTGGCTGAAGATCAGCTTCAGGGTGCAATCGAGCTGGATAAAACCAATGGAACCGAATTTCGGGTTACGTTTGAGGGTTGAAACGATGAAAGAAGAGATATTGATCGTTGAAGATGAAAGAATCGTCGCCGAAGATGTCCGGATGATTCTGAAAAATTTTGGATACAGAGTCTCCTCAATCGTGTCGTCAGGCGAGGATGCTGTCAGGAAGGCGGGAGAGGATCTGCCCGATCTGGTGCTGATGGATATCGTACTCAAAGGCGAGATGGATGGAGTTGAAGCGGCTGATCGGATACGGTCTGCCTTTCACATTCCGGTTGTATACCTCACCGCTTATGCAGACGGCGCCACACTTAAGCGTGCAAGGGTGACAGAGCCCTATGGATACGTCATCAAGCCGTTTGCCGACAAAGAACTCTGCTGCATCATAGAGATGGCTCTGTACAAGAGCCAGCGGGAGAAGAGGCTGGAACAACTCGCTGCAGTGATGTGCACCATCCGGAACATCGACCAGATCACCACCGAAGAGAAAACCCCGGGCAGGCTGATCCGGAGAATATGCGAAAGTTTCATCGAGGCTCGTGGTTATTGCCACGCGTGGATCGCGCTCATCGACGAATCTGGCAGGCTTGTTGACGCCGGAAAGTCGGGTATGGGTGAAGAGTTCTCGCAGGCAGAGGCGTGCATGAAGCTTGGTGAGCTGCCTGATTGTGCCAGGCAGGCGATCGGGCAATCAGAGGTTGTCAGGATCAGGAATCCGTCTTCTGTCAGTGCCTGTGCCGCTTGTCCGTTGCTAAAGCGGTGCGATGGCAGGGAAACTCTCACAGTCAGGCTGGAAGCAGGTGAAACGATCTACGGGCTGTTATCGGTGTCCATCCCCGCTGATCTTGCTGCAGGTGAGGTAGAATTGCCGCTGCTTGGAGAGGTTGCAGGGGACATTGCGTTTGCACTCCGCAGCATAAGACTGGAAGAGATACGTAGAGGAAGGGGTGTTTAAAATCCGGAAATGAGAGTTTACAGGGATGGGGGGGGTTTTGGGGAGTGATATACTGAAAACCGGTTTCCGGGTCGGATGGCAACAGCACAACCACATACAAAATCACAGTCCTGATCCTCTTCCGGGTTACTCGGATTTCTGTGAACGTCTGCCCGATCTATTTTAAGAAAGCGACGAACATGCTATTCGGACTGCCCGGTGGCGGGGCGGACCCGCGCCACTGTTACACTTATCTATAAATTACTTGGCAGCAGATGCCTTTGCAAGGTCGGAGTGCCCGAAGGATTCAATATACATGAGAGCAAAACATTAGGGTTGAGGTTGGTGAGAATTCTGGTCGAGGATCAGTTGCAGGGAACCCTGGAACGTATCAGTGATATGGGCACGACATTCAACATGGAGTTTGAGGCGGAAAAACAATAGATCGGGAGGGGGTTACATGGAACAGGCTAATATATTGATCGTTGAAGATGAAGCTATCGTATCCGAAGATCTGAGGATGACGATTACCGATCTCGGTTATGGGGTGGTAGGACGTGCGAGCAGCGCAGATGAGGCTGTGGCAAAGGCATTCGAGCTCAAACCGGATCTGATACTTATGGACATTATCCTGAAAGGGGATAAAACCGGCATAGACGCTTCTTATGAAATAAAAGAGAGAATGGATATTCCTATCATATTTTTAACCGCTTACTCAGACGTTGAACTGATAGATAAAGCCCTGACCGCCAAGCCGCACGCATACATCGTCAAACCGTTCCAGGCAAAGCAGCTCCTTGCGTCCATCGAGATGGCTCTGTACAAGAGCCAGATGGAGCGGCGGCTTAAGGAGGCCGAAGAATGGATCGCAACAACACTCGAGAGCATCGGCGATGCGGTGATCGCAACTGACACCAAAGGCACCATCAAATTCATGAACCCGGTTGCAGAGGCACTGACCGGATGGGACGAGACCGAAGCTGTCGGGAGGCACTTTGAGGAGGTTTTCAACGTCGTGCAGGAGGAGACCGGCAGACCGATCGAGAGTCTGGTGGCAAAGGTGCTCAGAGAAGGTTCTGTTGTCACGCTTGCGGACCATACGATGCTGATTGCCAGAGACGGGCTGAAACTGCCGATCGATGACAGCAGTGCGCCGATCAGGGACCACAAGGGAAACATTACCGGCGCAGTTCTGGTTTTCCACGACATCACAGAGCGAAGGCAGGCAGAATCGGCTTTACGGGAAAGCGAGCAGTTCAATTCGAGCATGCTGACCAACTCCCCAAATCCAGTGCTGGTCATCAACCCTGATTCATCGGTACGGTACGCGAATCCTGCGCTCGAAAAGCTGACCGGATTTTCTGCTGCCGAATTAATCGGCGTCAAAGCGCCATATCCATGGTGGGCTAATGAGACCGCGGAGACCAAGGGAACCGAGCCACAGAACCATGGGGACCCGGACGGAACCGCGAATATGAAGAGCGGAACACGGATGAAGGAGGAGCTTTTCCGGAAGAAGAGCGGGGAGCGGTTCTGGGTCGAGGTGACCTCCACACCGGTGAGGGATAACGGCACGACCAGATATTATCTCTCGAACTGGGTCGATATCACCGAGCGCAAGGTTGCTGAGGGGAAGATCAAGAAGCTCAATGAAGAACTGGAGCATCGGGTAGAGGAGAGGACCCTGGAACTGAAACGCACCAATGATCAGCTGGCGGTCACCAGAGGGCAGTTTTATCAGGCGCAGAAGATGGAATCGCTTGGAATACTCGCAGGCGGGATCGCGCACGATTTCAACAACCTTCTGACCGTGATCCTTGGCAACCTCTCGCTTGCAAAGATGACACCTGATCGCGGAGATAAACTGCTTGAGATACTAACAGAGTCAGAAAAAGCATCCCTGCATGCGAAAAAACTGACTCAACAGTTGCTCACATTCTCAAAGGGCGGAGCTCCGGTTAAAAGACCGGTTCCGATCAAAAAGGTAATAAGAGACTCGACCGGCTTTGCCATGCGGGGCTCCAATGTCAAGAGCGAGTTCTCGATACCAGAAGACCTCTGGCATGTGGAGGTCGATGAGGGACAGATCAACCAGGTCGTCAGCAACATGGTCATCAATGCCAATCAGGCGATGCCTGACGGCGGAATGGTCAGGGTGCGATGCAAGAATGTTGTCATCGGACAGGACACTGCTCTGCCACTCGATCCGGGGAGGTATGTACAGATATCGATCGAGGATCATGGGACCGGGATACCTGACGAGCACACTCACAAGATATTTGATCCGTTCTTCACGACTAAACCGAAAGGGAGCGGTCTTGGGCTTGCAACCGCATACTCCATCGTCAAGAGGCACAGCGGACACATCGCCGTGGAATCCATGGTTGGTGATGGAACCAAGTTTCATATCCATCTGCCTGCCTGCCAGAGCGGCGATTTGGAAGAGAAGATTGTGGAAGAAAAACACCAGAAAACCCCCTCGGTCGATGATTCCGGCGATACGAAGAGAATTCTGGTGATGGACGATGAGGAGGATATCAGAGGTCTCATCGGCGAGGTCCTTACCCATTTCGGACACGTAGTGGAGTTTGCAGGCGATGGCGCCGAGACGATCGAGCTGTACAAAGGCGCCATGGAGTCGGGGCAGCCGTTTGACGCCGTCATCATGGACCTGACCATACCCGGAGGGATGGGTGGCAAGGAAGCCATCAAAGAACTCCTGAAAATCGATCCGGATGTCAGGGCAATCGTCTCAAGCGGCTATTCGAACGATCCGATAATGGCTGACTTTAAGCGCCACGGGTTCAGGGGCGTCGTAGCCAAGCCTTATGAGGTTCGGGAACTGGTCAAGACACTGAACCGGGTGCTTGCCGGGAGTTGACACCTGATAATTTATTTAAGCCTTTGAGCCACCGCAAGCCCGCAAATGTAATGCACATCCTGCTGCAAATGTACCTGCGATGAGCATATCTGTTCTTGTAAATCCACATCGGTCAAAGCTCGTGCTTATGCAGATCAGCAACCTGCAGAAGACTCCACTCTCCTGCGGTACGCTTACGCTTGCAAAAACCGAAAAGGGGATGCGTCCGTTCAAATTCATATCTGGAAAACGGTTCAAAAAACCGGCTGACGCGATCGAGATGCTCAGGAGTGCGGACCGGATCCTGCTTGCATCAGGGGACCCGAAGATGTCAGACGAGTTTCTGGAGATGCTGCGCGGCTACCAGCTCTCATGCGAACATGTTTCGGTCTGCCGGCACTGCCTGCTCGAGAATCGGTTCAGTCTGATCGATAAACGAGCGATCAGGTCCCGGGGCGAACTGATATGCCCGGATTGCGCTCTTACGGAACTGCACAGGGAACTTGCTCCGATGAGGCTCGGCGAACCCGCGCTCGATCGGATCGAGAAACTGCTTCTAAAGACAGGAGACCTTGACCGGGTGAGAGGCATGCTCGATCCTGATGTGATCGATCCCGAGCTCACGCTGTACAGCACGATCGGTGCAACCGGGCAGAAGGAGCCAACACCGATGAGGGTGCAGGATCTCCCGGTTCCGGAGCGGTTTAAGAACTTGCTTGCACAACGACTGGGACTGGAGGAACTGCTGCCGGTTCAGTCGCTGTCCATCAAAAGCGGTCTCCTTGAGGGCACAGGTCAACTGGTCGTCTCTGATACCGCGACTGGCAAGACGCTGATCGGGGAGCTTGCCGGCATAAAAAACCTGCTTGAAGGCAGAGGAAACTTCCTGTTCATGGTTCCGCTCGTTGCGCTTGCGCACCAGAAGGAAGAGGACTTCAGAAAGCGATACGATCCTCTCGGGATCACAACGGTGCTTCAGGTCGGGGCAAGCAGGATAATGCGTGAAAAAGGGCGTAAACCCCGGAAACCGACGAAATCGACCACGATCTGGGTCGGCACCTACGAGGGCGTGGATCACCTGCTCAGGTCAGGAAAAGCAGGCAGACTCGGAAGTATCGGGACGGTCGTGATTGACGAGGTTCACACGCTTGCGGATGATGAGCGCGGGCATCGGATAGACGGTTTGATAGCAAGATTGAAGCACATATCTCCGAAGATCCAGTTTATCTACCTGTCAGCGACTGTTGGAGATCCAACGTCCCTCTCAAAGATGCTTTTTGAAAAAGGTGCTTCCGGAAGACTGGTCAGGTATGGGGTGAGACCTGTGCCGATCGAACTGCACCTGCTCTTTGCAGGTGGGCGTGACAAGATACGGATCATCGACCGGCTGGCACGGCAGGAATGGAATACGCGGTCATCGAAGGGGTACCGCGGGCAGACGATCGTCTTTACCAACTCACGCCAGCGATGCCATAAAATCGCAAAAAGCCTCAAGATACACGCCGCAGCATACCATGCAGGTCTGGCGCAGCAGGAACGAAGGCGCATCACATCAGCGTTTGCAGCAGGCAGGCTCGAGGTGGTCGTGACAACAGCCGCCCTTGCCGCAGGCGTCGATTTCCCGGCGTCGCAGGTGATCTTTGAATCGCTTGCGATGGGCATCGACTGGTTATCTGTGCACGAGTTCCACCAGATGCTCGGGCGGGCAGGAAGACCTGGCTACCACGACCTCGGGAAGGTGGTGGTGATCGCTGAGCCTGACCGGAGGTATCACGGTGGGGGCGAGACCGAGGACGAGATCGCATTCAAACTGCTGAAACAGGAGGTCGAGCCGGTCGATGTCGTGTACGAGGAGC
>JAUWHQ010000101.1 GCA_030605805.1 Methanosarcinales archaeon
ATTCCCGATATCAATCCCTATCTCAAGCGTCATGGTAGCCACGCAGACTCCGTACTGCGCGTCCTTCATGAAACTCTCGGCTTCTCCACGAATCGATCTGCTTAAACTGCCGTGATGGACAACAACGCGGTTAGAACCCCAGAGATCGATGCATTCCCTGGAAAACTCCTCCACTGCGGCTCTCTTATTGCAAAATATCAACAATTTCCGGATATTCTCTCTTCTTACGCAGTCATATAGTTCTTCAGCCGATCCAACAAGCGTGTAATCGATTTCTCGCTTATCAGAGTCGGTGATGACCTCAAAATCTTCGAGATATCTGCTTCCCACCTCCTCTGGAGATGCTATGGTGGCAGAGAGGGCATAGATATTGAAATCCGTGGTTGAAATGTGTTTTAGCCTTTTTAAAAGCAGTCTGAGTTGATCTCCTCGATATGTGTTGTCGATGAGATGTATCTCATCGAGTATCACCGCTTTCATCTCCTTAAACGCGCCGGGATGTCTGCATATCATCGAATCGAACGATTCCGGTGTGGTGATCAGGACATCCGGAGACTTATCCGGGTTAAACCGTGGCGTATCACCCGTCTTCAGCGACACCGAGACCCCAAGTTCATCCAGCTGCCCCCTGAGGCGGTCGTGCATATCGTTGACCAGTGCCTTCGTCGGAGAGATGTAGAGGATCGCAATGCCACCTGCGCCGTCCCTATCGCCCCACCCTTCCTTCAAATACCGCTCGATCAGTGGCGCAATCACGGCTTCGGTCTTTCCGCTGGCGGTGGCTGAGACGATGATCGCGTCCTTCCCGGTAAGGACCACAGGAATGGTTCGCGATTGAACCGGGAGGAGCCTGCCGTATCTGCTAAAAAAAGTCATCCACGTACGCCTGAGTCTTCGTCTGTCAGAATCCATCTCTGTGCAATACGCTTGTGTCATCCATAAGCATTATGCGCGTCTTTAGCCCCATACGTACGCAACCGAACAATCGCGTCACCTCACTCGACGCTCTCATGATCCTGCGTGGCTGGCTCGTGTACCGCGATAGATTTATCATAATCTCGACCTCATAGAGTGCAGCATCAATTACAGCCAGCGAATATGAGGTAAAAATATGAGAATGCTTCAAGAGCAGTATGTTGTGGATGGGAAAGGGCAAAAAACAGCAGTGATCCTCTCGATTGGGGAGTATGAGGAACTTTTAGAAGATCTCCATGACCTATCAATCATCGCCGAACGCCGGGATGAGCCCACGATAACATTTGAAGATCTTAAGAAAGGGTTGAAAGAAGATGGGCTCTTATGAAATCCAATGGAAGAGTTCAGCAACACGAGACCTGCACAACATTGACTCGCAACAAATTCCAAGAATTATAAAGGCTGTTGAATCGCTTGCGAATAACCCATTTCCTCCGCAGCACCGCAAAATTCGAGGGTCAGTTCGGGATTACAGGATTCGGATTGGTGATTACAGAGTTGTCTACCAAGTGCATACCAAATCCAGAGCGGTCATCATCTATCACGTCAGACATCGCAGATATGCGTATCGCAGGTGATCAGAATGGTTGAAATTCTCGTTCTGCGAACGTGGCTGCACCAGTCTTGACCGCTTACCGTTGCACCGAGCGTAAGCTTGCGAGAGTCATCAGCCAATGGAGGGGCAACACGCCACCGAAGGGTGGTCTCAACCACGACGGTGTCCTCACCCCCGCCGACGCCGCAATCGCGCGCCAGATCGCGGCAAGCGGCGGCTGGGACCCAGCTGCAGACGTCAATCGCGACAGCCGCATCACCTCGCCTGGGCGCTCTCATAATCCTGCAGGCGGCAACTGACGCGATAGAGTTGTAATCGCGACAGTTCACAATCCTCGCTTTCGGGGGTGCTTTTGAATGCGCTATGCGCCATCATCGGCGTTGCCATCAACCTTTCCCTAAACATCCAGCAATTCCCCGATCGGCTTATCAGGATGAAAACGAGTGAGATCAAGAGCTTCTACCAACCCCTTGATGAATCTCCGGGTGTTATCCTTTGGTACGTACTCAAAAACACGTGAGTCTGCCTGGAAATCATAAGCCAGATCGTACAACGAGATGATCTTCTCCGAGATGTTCTCAAAGTATTCTGTGCTGATTGGTTCGATCTCAGATTTCCGGGCGCTGTTCAGCGGTTCTATCTTGAATATTTCATCGTCCGGGGTGAATGCAAACAGGATTTTTAAGTTGCACGGGACTCTCCATGTAAACGGCAGCCTGAAACGTCCGCAATACTGCAAATCGCTGTAATAGCCCCACCAGCCTTTGTAGAGAGAATGCTTGTAAAATTTATTCATGCTGACTTCTTTTAATGACACTGAATCATCGCTGCCTGCCAGAACAAGCCCCTTCAAAAAATTCCAGCTTTTGTTATTCTGGTATGATGTGTGCCAGAACGAGTCGACGCTCTCGGCTTCATCGAACAGGATCAAAAAACCGTCAAGCCCGAGAATGTTCTTTGCAGCCCAGCCGATCCCACTCAATATGTAGCAATAAATATTCCCGCATGTGGAATAATTATACATCTGCGGCTTGTGTGTCGATTCTCCTTCGATCCACTCATATACGTATTCATCGTCCTCCCCTGTCCGTATCTTTTCGATCACCGTCCCGATGTACTCATGTTCCTGCAACTCATGCCACTCCGGGCTTGCTGCAATCTCCCGCAGAAATTCCCTGAAACCGCCGTTATGCGTTCTGAATTTGAACGAACGGACTATAGCCTCATATATAGCCTTTGGTTTGTGCAGGGGCAGTTCACCCGGGTCGAGCGCAACCAGTGCAACCGCCCAGTTTCTTTTGAGTGCAGATGAGTAGACATAATCCAGAAGATGCGTCTTTCCAACCCCGTACTCTCCGGAAACTATCAGAGGTCCGCTGCCCGGCACGTTCAACCACTCGTTTATCTGTGTTATCGCGTAATCTCGCCCGAACGTGAACTCATCCACCTGTCCATGAGAAACGATACCTAACCGGAGTGCTTCTATGATCTCTCTTGCCCTGAACCGTTCTTCTGGCAATATCGGTTCCACTGATCCGGTGATCCGTGCGTTCGGCGCCGGCCTGGATCCTGACAGAAATTCAAGCTCATCCTGTCTGATCCACCGCAAAATACCATCCCTGAACCGAACAGATATCTCAAATCCACCAAATCGGGTCTGCTGCACCTCTCCGATCCCATACACAGCGTGCTTCACAGACTGCATCGCTCACCCCTCATTCCCGGTTTTACGCAATCTATGTAGCGCCTCGATGATATTTTTGACAAATTCTCTCTTATATCCAATTTCCAGCTTCCGGTCATACGCGGCTTTCGCAATATCAGCTATCGTCTCATCAAGTGCGCTTGTTTCAAACTTTACGCTGTATGCAACCTCGTAAATCGCAGATAGCTTTCTTCCGATATCCGCTAACAATTTTAGCGGATCTTCTGACGTTTCTTCAAGATATATCTTGACTCCGGTCGGGTTTGTGGTTGCATCGAATACTGATGAGAGCCTCTGCCGCAGAGCCTCGTACACCTGCGTCCTGCCTTCGAGGAAGTTCTCATCGGGGACCGCATAGAACCACATCGCATTTCGAAAGTTGGTATGTCCGCATTCATCTATAAATTCCCTCATATTGCTCAAAAGGGCTGCTTTTTGCTTTGTGGTCATGCTCGGGGTCTGTTCAGCCTCGTCCATGAGAACGACGATCCCTGCATAGCCTATGTCTCGCACCCACTGGACAAGAGAGCGGATCATCTTAAACGCAGTGCTCTTATCTACCCTTTCAAATATCCTGAGATCCCTGAGCAGGTTCCTGGGAGGGTTCTCTCCCTCCAGCCACTGGATGATTAACGTAAAATCATCGTCGCGTCGTTCAGCCAGACTCAGAAAAGCCTCTTTTACTGCGTTTTTAAAGCTCGTACTTTCGTAAGGACCAAGCGCGGATGCATAAGTGTTAAGTTCCTGGCGTGCGAGGTCGTCAGGAAGTTTTCCTGCCATCTCCTGATACTTCCGGTTATACCACGCCTTGATAACCGCCTCGATTCCCCGGTCGTATCCTGACAGCAGTTCTTCCGGGGTCTGTGGATATATGAGATTTGAAACGATGGTCCTGTACACCTGCTCCAATTTGTAAAATGGAGTCTGTTCAGGGCTCAAAACGATGTATGACGCTATATAGTCGTAGTTCCATGCAATTTCCCTGATGCAATATAGAAAATGGGTTTTTCCGCCACCATATACTCCAATCACCATTTTAAATGCTGAACCGCCGTCTTTTATGAAACTTCCAAGGTAATCCTCATCGATTGTTCCGAGATAGCTGTCCAAGCCTGCTGTGAAGTATTGGAATCCATATTCCGGAGGATTCCCCTGCCCTCCGACGATCTCTATGATTTTTCTTGCTGAGATGAGGTCTATCCCCTCTTCTCCCTCTTCATAGAGCCCGTACTCCAACTCCATGATCACACTTCCCGAAACCTGATGTGTGATATATACGTGCCGTCTCCTCGCTCACTGGAGGGCACCCAGAGAAACCCTGCCCTCCGTCTCGTATAGGCTCTTGTAGCAGTAACAAGGCTCAGTTCATGGTCATCTACCATCCGCTCCTTCAATCGATACAGATCATAACTGAAGAAGACGCGTCCGTACTCTCTGTAACTGCTCTTGACCGGGTTCGTTCTGAACTTCTTATTCTGGATCAAGAGTGCATACTCCAGAAGAATATCCGAAACCGGCAGTGAATCTCCGATTTCTTTCTTGCTGCGATGAGCTGCTATTTTATAGGCATCGTACAGGTTTGAGAGGAATGCTTCGTCATCGAGATCACGCCCGGTGATCTTCCTGTGGCTTGCTTCCAGTTTCTTCGCGGCTACTTCGGGAATCAGTTTACAGGCGTCCAACCGCTCTTGCTCCGGACCATACCAGATTACAACGCTATCATTCTCCAATTTCACCTCCAGTGTGTAGAACATCACCTTCAGTAACGGGTAGTGTCCACTCAATTCAAAATCTACCTGTTTCAGCGCGTCTTCGAGCCTCCTGCCAAAGCTCTTCTGTGCCTGCTCCTCCCACTCCGGCATCGTTGATTTCACTGGCTGTATGCGCTGTTCTACATCTTCTTCGACAAAATCCGCCAGTCTGGTCTGCTTCAATATCTTTTCAATCCTCGCAATCTCCTGTTTTATCTTATAGATATTACTTGACGGTTCGTTTTCCGTATACCTCTCGATGGCACGGATGGCTTTGCGTATGTTCCTAAGATTCGCTTCTTCTCGGGACAAGGTTCGCAGAAAGTCGAAAGCAGGTTCCATAGCCGATGTTTCGCCAAGCTCGTTTGCATCCATGGTTGTGCAATATGCTTGTGCTATTCATAAACATTATGCACGTGTCAGCAATTCCCAGTTCAGCCCCCATCCAGTACACCCGGGTTCTGCTTATGGAACTCACAAAAAACTGATACGGTTTGGTATAGCGTTGCTGTTGCTTACCTGAAAATCGTGGTTTTTATCGCCTGGTTCCTGCCAGAACTGTGAACAATCGCTCGATAGTGGTTTTGGGGGTACGGGGAGATTTCAGGATTGCGGGAAAATGAGGGGGATGGGGCGATAATGTGGGCAGGTGGTCGATTATTGGATTAAAATATAATCCTCAAAGTTGAGATTTAAGGATAAAAGCCCGCTTAAAAGACCTTTCGAGCTCTACATGGAATGGACGATGGACTATCCCGCAGATTTTCTATGCTACACGCCGGAAGAATTTGAAGAGAAGCGAAATGAGATAAGTATTGTTCATCATGCGATAAACGAGGGGATTGCGATTTGATATGTTGGTAAGCCTTTGTATCTTCAAAAAGTGTTTTATATGCAGAAAATCTAACATGCTGCAAGTGTGGGCGCCCGCGTCCGCAGCCTCGCCACAACCGCATCCACCTGCTCCACAGCCGTCCCGATGTAGCTATACGGATCCAGCGCAGCCTCGATCGCATCCGCGCCGAGATGCGCAGTGACGTCCTCTCGCTTAAGCAGTGCGTCCTTAAGACTCTTACCACTCTCCTGAGCCGCAATTGAGCACTCCCTGATGATGCTGTGCGCTTCCTGCCTTCCAACATGCTCTGCAAGCACGATCATCACGGATTCTGCCATATTGAGACCTTTCATCATATCCAGGTTCCGCCGGATATTCTCAGGATAGAATTGTAAACCGCTGATAACCTGTGTTGTCAGGTTGATCAGGTGATCTGTGAGCACACACGCTTCCGGAAAGACGATTCGCTCGCAGGACGAGTTTGTGAGGTCACGCTCATCCCAGAGTGTGTTATTCAGAAGTTCAGGCTCAACCATCGCTCGAACAATCCTTGCAAGCCCGCATACCTGCTCTGACTTGATCGGATTGCGCTTGTGCGGCATCGTTGAGGATCCGACCTGCTTCTTCCCGAAGCCCTCAGCAATCTCAGCGATCTCGCTTCGCTGCAGGTTTCTCACGGCTGTGCAGATCTTGTCGAGCGTCGTTGCGGTGTTTGCCATCCACATCACGAACTCTGCGTGCCGGTCACGCTGAACGATCTGGTTTGCGACCTCGACTGATCCGATGCCAAGGTATTCCATCGTCTTCTTCTGAATCACAATCCCGTTCTTGCCAAAGGAAGCCTGCGTCCCGACTGCCCCCCCGATCTTGCCCACAACGATCCTTGGGGTCAGCTCGTCAAGCCGTGTTATGTGTCGGTCAATTTCGCACGCCCATATCGCAAACCGGAGCCCATACGTCGTTGGAATCCCGATCTGCCCGTGCGTGCGACCGGCGCAGACCGTCTCTTTGTGCGCATCAGCCTGCCTGACAAGTAGATCGAGCAAACCGCATAACTTCTCCCTTAGGATGCTAATTGCATCGCGCATCTGAAGCGCGGTCGCGGTATCAAGGATGTCGCTTGACGTCGCACCGAAATGCACCCATTTTCCCGCGTCGCCGCACTGCTCTGCGATTGCGAGCACGAGAGCCATCACATCATGGTGAATCTCGTCCTCGATCTCATTTACCCGGTCAAGAGAGACTGCATGGATCTTTTCTGCGATAACGCCTGCAACGCCTGCGGGAATCAATCCCACATCAGCTTCTGCCCGTGCGAGCGCGCTTTCCACGGAAAGCAGCTTTCCAAGGCGCGTCTCCTCGCTCCAGACCTGCTTCATCTCCTCTGTCCCATACCGGTATTCAATTGGATGGACTGCCATTCTTCTCAATTATAATGAGTGAGTTTATGAATATTGCGGTTCATATTCCAATCGACGATACCATGAACGCCAACGAAGAGGTACTGGACACGATTGCCGCGAACAACGTGAAGTTCATCAGGCTTCAGTTCGTGGACATCCTGGGGACCGTGAAGAATGTCGCGATACCGGCTGCGCAGATGGAGAAAGCGCTTACCACCGGAATATCCTTTGACGGGTCATCCATCGAGGGGTTTGTAAGGATCCATGAATCTGACATGCTTTTGAAGCCGGATCCGGCGACGTTTCGGATTCTGCCATGGAAGACGGGCGAGAACGATGGGGCGGTCGCCGGAATCGTCTGTGATGTGCATCTGCATGATGACACGCCGTTTGAAGGCTGCCCGAGGAATGTTCTCAAAAGAGCGATTGAAGAAGCGGAGAAGATGGGATATGTCATGAATACAGGACCTGAACTTGAGTTCTTCCTCTTTGAGATGGTGAATGGCGTGCCAACGACCACTCCGCACGACTTTGGAGGATACTTTGATTTTCCGCCGGTTGATCTTGCAGAGGACATCCGCAGGGACATCGTGATCGCTCTCGAGGAGATGGGTTTTGAGATCGAGGCGTCGCACCACGAGGTCGCAAGCGGGCAGCACGAGATCGATTTCAAGTACGGCGACGCACTCTCCACCGCTGACAGGGTCCTTGTCTTCAGGTATGTGACCAAGACGGCTGCGACAAACAAGAATCTCCATGCCACGTTCATGCCAAAACCGGTCTTCGGGGCAAGCGGGTCTGGTATGCATATAAATATCTCGCTATTCGACAAAAACGACGATGGCAGGAACATATTCTTTGATCCGGATAGCGATCATGAGATCAGCGATGAGGCAAGATACTTCATCGGCGGACTGCTTGCCCACATCAAAGCCGTGACCGCGATCACCAATCCGCTCGTAAACTCGTACAAACGGCTCGTATCCGGATACGAAGCTCCTGTTTACATCACATGGTCATGGGCAAACCGGAGTTCGCTCATCAGGGTGCCTGCAGCCCGGGGCACGGGCACAAGAATCGAACTCAGGTCGCCTGATCCGTCATGCAACCCGTATCTTGCATTTGCAGTCATTTTGATGGCAGGGCTCGATGGAATCAAGAACAAAATCGATCCGGGCGAACCAATCGAGGAGAACATCTACGAGATGGACTTTCAGGAGATAACGGACGCTGGCATCGAGACGCTCCCGACCAGCCTCAGTCTCGCGCTCGATCATCTGAAATCAGACGATGTTGTGAGGCGGGCGCTCGGTGAACATGCGTACACCGCGTTTATGCGGATTGCTTCCGCAGAATGGGATGTGTACCGGGTTCAGGTGCATCAGTGGGAACTGGACCGGTATCTGAGGATGCTGTGAAGGGTATCCGCAGGCGCGGTCAGTGGTGATGGGAGTAATTTTATTATTACTCGTTGCACAATTGGATATGGTGATAAAATGCAGGGGGTTCGAATGGTTTCTATGAATGCAGATCTGAACAGTTGTAGGAAGGAAAAACATCTCGTTGTGAGCAAACATGGCACTGAAAGGGAGATGCAAGGAATATGAAAGCTACTGAAACAAATTTTCTCAATTTCCTGAGGAAACCAGCACAGTTTATCATCCCGATCTACCAGCGTACATATAGCTGGAAGCGCGAACAGTGTGTGCAACTCTGGGATGACATCATACAGGCTGCCACCGACGAGACTGTATCGGGACATTTCGTAGGGTCAATCGTCTATATTGAGGAAGGTCTCCACCCTCACTCTAGCATCCCACGATTACTGGTGATCGATGGGCAACAACGTCTGGCGACACTTGCCCTCTTGATATCTGCTTTGGGTCGTGCCATCGAAAAACAAGGAGCTGAAATCGGCATCAGCCAGAAGAAGATCAGTAACTACTACCTTTTTAACATTGAGGAAGACGGTGACCTGCGTTACAAATTGCTTCTCACCCAGAGCGACAAAGACACCATGATCCGTCTGCTCGAAGAGAAGGAACTACCTGACCCCGTTTCGAAACCGATTGTTGAGAATTGCCAGTTCTTTGAGGAGCAGATTAACAAAACTGGCATAGACCTGATGATTCTTTACCGTGGCATCAGCAAGTTGATCATAGTGGATATTGCGCTTGACCGTGAGCGCGACAATCCGCAACTCATCTTTGAGAGCCTGAACTCGACTGGACTGGAGCTGAGTCAGGCGGACCTGATTCGTAACTATGTGCTGATGGAGTTGGAGCCAAAACAACAGGAAGAACTCTATAATGATTATTGGTATCCAATGGAACAGAGTTTCAGTCAGGTGGACTACACCACACAATTCGACCGTTTCATGCGTGATTACCTGACGGTTAAGACCAGAAGCATTCCGAACATCCGTGCAGTGTATGAAGCGTTCAAAACCCACTCCAAAGGGGGCGCTTCTAATTCAGTCCGAGAGATTGTTGCGGACATCTATCAATACTCAAAGTACTTTGTCTACATGGCACTGGAGAAGGAGGAAGACCGAGAACTAAGGGAGATTTTCAATAATATCAACACCCTGAAGATGCATGTTGCTTATCCGCTTTTTCTGGAGCTCTACGATGATTACTTCCAAGAACGGTTGAGTCGCGAAGATTTCATCAGCATCCTCAAGCTGGTGGAAAGCTATGTATTCCGCAGGGCGGTTTGCGGCATTCCCACCAACTCGCTGAATAAGACTTTTGCCACATTTAGCAAGGAACTTGACAAGGAACATTATCTGGAAAGTTTCATGGCTGCTCTACTCCTCAAGGATGCTTACCGACGTTTTCCTAATGATGAGGAGTTCATACGTGAGCTATCCGCAAAAGACCTCTACAATTTTCGCGGTCGGAACTATTGGCTCCGCAAGTTAGAGAACCACAACCAGAGGATGCTGGTTAATGTCGAGAAGTGCACGATCGAGCATATCATGCCCCAGAACGAGAATCTGTCCACAGTCTGGCAGCAAGAGTTGGGCGAGAACTGGAAAGAGATTCACACCAAATATCTTCACACGCTCGGCAACCTGACCCTGACTATGTACAACTCGGAGATGAGTGACCACGCTTTCATTGAGAAGCGAGATATGGAAAATGGTTTCGCGGAAAGCAAGATTAGCCTGAATAACGGACTGGCGGAAGTGGAACACTGGAACGAAGAAGCGATCAAAAAGCGGGCACAAACGCTGGCAAAAAAGGCGACAGAGGTATGGCAATATCCGCAATTGACAACCGAGGTCGTAGAGAAATATCACATCGTGGAGAAGGGCAGGGGCGCTAAGACCTACATACTGGAAGATCATTCAAACCTCACTGGCATAACGATGGAGTTATTCGAACAACTTCGCAAACGCATCCTCAACCTCGATGCTTCCGCCACAGAGGAGATCTTTCAGCAATATATCGCTTATAAGACCACTACCAACTTCGTAGACATTGTACCGCAAAAAAGCCGTCTTCAACTAGTACTCAACATGAAGTTTGATAAAATCCACGACCCCAAGCGGCTGTGTAAAGATATGACTGGTAAAGGGCACCAAGGAAATGGTGATGTGGCTATGATCTTGAGTTTATCCGAACAACTTGATGACGTGATGGCGCTTGTGCGGCAGTCTTTCGACAAACACATCGAGGATGGTGATGATTAAACATTCTGGACGTATATCAGGAAGAGAGCCCCGACCTCACCATCACCAAAACCCAATCCTACCCAAAACTGACGCCCCCGACCCAAAAAACCAATCCACGAGACCCCCACATGAAAAACAAACCCATCTGGCAGCCGAATTACACCATCACCCCCGCCACCGCAAGCGGGCTGATGGAGATTGAGGCAGCCCGGGCGGTCGTTGCGCAGGTTCCTCTGCCGGTAGCGGTTCAGGCGGAGCTGCGCCGCCGTGCTCGCGTCCGTTCCACACACTACTCCACCCGCATTGAGGGCAACCGGCTGACACTAAAAGAGGCTCAAGAAGTGATCGAGGAGAGGCGCACCATGTTCCGCGGGCGGGAACGGGATGTTGCGGAGGTTCGCAACTACTGGAATGCGCTCCTGCGCGTGGAAGAGTGGGCGGCAGAGAATGCGCCACTGACCGAAAAACTGATCCAGCGCCTGCACGCTCTGGTGGAACACGGTGTGCGTGCCAGACCAACTCCCTATCGCGACGGTCAGAATGTGATCCGTGATTCCGATTCCGGTGCGATCGTTTACATGCCGCCTGAGGCAAAGGACGTACCGCACCTCATGGCTGCCATGGTGGACTGGGCTAATAAGGCTGAAGAAGAAGGGCTGCCATCCCCACTCATCGCAGCCCTCGTGCATTACCAGTTCGTAACCATCCACCCGTACTACGACGGAAATGGCAGAACGGCGCGGCTGCTGGCAATGTTCATACTTCACAGGGGCGGTTACAGCTTAAACGGGCTCTTTTCGCTGGAGGAGTACCACGCCCGCGATCTGGATGGGTATTATCACGCTCTCGCGGTTCATCCGCACCACAACTATTATTTCGGGCGTGCAACCGCGGATATCTCGTCGTGGGTTAAGTATTTCATTCAGACGCTTGCCACAGTCTTTGCTTCCGCCAGAGAAGAGGTGCTGCGCTGTTCCGGCGAGGGCATAGCGACCGCACTCGCGGAACCGGATGCCCTGCGCCGTCTCGACCCGCGGGCGCGAACAGTGCTCGCGCTATTTCTCCGGACTGAACGCATCACCACTGCTGATGTGGCAGGGACTCTCGGGCTCTCTGATCGCATGGCACGCACGCTCATAGCAAGATGGGTTGAGGACGGCTGGCTTGAGGTGGCAGATCCATCCCGCCGGGCACGGGCTTATGTTTTATCGGCACGTTATCGGCAATTCATCGGAAGTTTATCGGCAATGGGCGGGGCAGGGACATGAGTGGCGATGCGGGCGTATGGATTCGCGGTGAACACCCGGGCAGCACCCTGAAGTAGTTTGCACCCAGAATAACCGTCCGGATCATGTTTCAGAAAATCACCCAGAAATACGGGATCAGCAGCAACATCATCCTGCTCGGGATCGTCAGTTTCTTAACCGATACCAGCAGCGAGATGATCCGCCCGCTGTTGCCGTTGTTCATCGTGCATCTCGGTGGCACAGGTTATGCGATTGGACTTATCGGCGGCATAAGCGACAGCGCTGCAAGCATCATCAGGGTGGTTTCCGGCTATCTCTCTGATAGAACCGGGAAGAGAAAGATCTTTGTTTTTGCAGGATATCTGGTATCATCGATCGCAAAGATACTGTACGCCGCTTCAACAGCATGGCAGCACGTTCTTGTGCTGAAGACTGCTGTGCGTGCGGGAAAGGGGATCCGTGCCGCACCAAGGGATGCGATCATCGCAAATTCAGCACCCATCGATAAGATGGGTTGGGCATTCGGGGTTCATCGCGCGATGGATTCCGGAGGCGCCATCTTCGGCTCGATGCTTGCCATTCTCATACTTTCTTACTTCTGGTTCTTTGAACTGGAATTTGGAATCATTTACCAGTATGTTTTCATCGTTGCCGGGATCATCGCATTCTTTGCACTGGTGCCGCTGCATGGGGTGCAGGAAGAAGAGACCACACACAACAGACGGTCCATACGCGCAAGTTTCGATGCACTCCCGAGATCGTTCCGTATATACGCTGTTATCGCAACGGTCTTTGCACTTGGAAACTTCACATACATGTTCCTCATCCTGCGTGCATGTGAGTTTCTGCTTGGTGGAGAACTGGAACAGATCGGCAGAATCGTTGAGATCGATCCGAGGTCTGTGATGATGGTGCTGATCATAGTCAGTGCATTGTATATGCTATTTAATATTACATATACAATATTCTCAATTCCAGCTGGGAATCTTTCGGATAGGATCGGGAGAAGAAATGTTTTGATCATTGGATATTCGTTGTTTGGAGTTACGTGTATGGGTTTTGCACTGTTGCAATCGACAGCAGCATTTGTCATCCTGTTTGCGCTCTATGGGGTGTTCAAGGCACTGGTCGATGCGACACAGCGCGCTTATGCATCCGACTTTGTGGAGCCGGACTTACGTGGAACCGCGCTTGGTGTGTTTCATACGATGATCGGGGTTGCGACGCTTCCTGCAAGCGTTGTTGCCGGGGTGTTGTGGGAATACGACCCGAGCGTCACATTCCTGTATGGGGCAGCGATCGGGTTTCTGGCGGCGGGGTTGTTTGTGGTTGCGGGGAAGATGGGGATTGAACATCGATTCTCTTGTTAGGGCTTGTACTCATCGCTGGAAATTTATACGGCATTTTGCTTTTTAATCCGTAACTCCTCCCATTTTACGTAATGGGTAGTTCAGACATTTCCACGACATAATTTACGTTACATCCTCACTTAAACCTGACCTCAATTCTTCGATTTCCCAGCCATGGTATCGATACATCCTTCCCGTTTCATCAAATCCTCTCATCAGCTCCTCAACAGCCGCTTTATGCTTCTCCTTGTAATTGCCGTAGAACGTTACAACAATTCGGTCCCCCTTTGCCTTCACCAACGCCGGAAATTCGATAAAATCCTCGAAAACTGATTCTACAGTCAATTTTCCAAACTCGCGTCCCATATCTTTCTTCAAGCATGCCACAATGCTTGCGGCAAACATCCTTATCGGCAGCATCGTCGCAATCTTGTGGAGTTCGATGCTGGGCAGCGCATTCAGTCCTAAAAAGTCACATTCCTTAAAGAAATTCTCAATTCACCATCTCACTCAACTCCTGGACGGTCAGGAGCGGTGGAATATCCATCCCTACCCTCCGGAGATCGGGCGAGAGTCTGGTGATGATAGGCAGTGTTATTCCGGTCTTCTTCAGAATTTTCTGCTTTGAAAAGACATATCTCGTGTCCCCATCCAGTACGATCCTGCCTTTGTCCATCACAACCGTCCGTCTGGCATATCCAGCCACAAGGTTCATGTCATGGGTTATGAGGATGATCGTCTTCCCGAGTTCGTTCAGATGCCGGATCCGCCGCAGAAACTTGTTCACATGCCCCCAGTCCTGCCCGGTGGTGGGCTCGTCGAGCACGATGATGTCAGGCTCCATCGCAAGGATGGATGCCACCGCGAGACGCTGGCGCTGACCCCGGCTTAAGGAGTGCGGATGCCTGCCCCGGAACTCCGAAAGTTCCATCATCGCAATAGCCGCCTCCACCCGCTCAACGATTACGTCATCGCGAAGCTTGATGTTCTCCAGACCGAACCCGAGCTCCTGAACAACGCTGTCTGTGAAGATCTGGTTATCCGGATTCTGGAAGAGATACCCGACCTTCCGGGCAAGCGCGGCTACCCGCATACCCGATACGTCCACTCCATCGATCGTGATCGTTCCCTTTTCCGGGCGCAGAAGTCCGATCAGATGGCTTGCAAGTGTGGTCTTCCCTGCGCCATTGTGCCCGATGAGCGCCACAAAATCACCCTCCGGAATCACAAGGTTGATGCCATCAAGCCCGACCGTCCCATCCTCGAATGTGTGGCGCAGGTTCTTGATCTCGATCTTCGGCTTCGGAGCGGTATGGGCGGTGGTGGCAGGCAGCGTGTGAGCAGTCCTGAATCGTGCAATACCAGCCGGTCTATCTCGCAGCAGATCGCACAGTCTGGAAAGTATCGTGTCATACGATAAGTATGTGGGCGAACCATCTTCGAGATCGCCAGAACCATTTTTTATCGCATGAGCAATCTCTGACAATTGCGGCAGGGCTATACCGATCTCCTTTAACTGATCGTGTCCGCGATTAAAGATCTCATCCGGCGCGCCATCCATGATGACTCTGCCCTGATCCATAACAACGACGCGATCTGCAAGATGCACCACGTCATCAATCTTGTGCTCGATCAGGATGATGGTCATGTCCTTCTCCTGATTTAACCGCCTGACAAGGGAGAGAACCTCGCTTGTCCCCATCGGATCAAGATCAGATGTCGGCTCGTCCAGAACCATGACCGACGGCTCCATCGCAAGCGTGCCAGCGATCGCAACCCGCTGCTTCTCACCCCCTGATAACGTGAAGATGAAACGATCCCGCATATTTTCCATGCCAACGATCCGCATAGCCTGATCCATCCGGCTCAAAATCTCCTCTTTTGGCATCCCAAGGTTCTCCGGACCAAACGCAACATCCTTCTCAACCGTGAGTGAAAACAACTGTGTATCTGGGTTCTGGAAGATGATCCCCACGTCCGATGCCATCTGGTGCACCTTGTAATCCCGGAGGTTCTTTCCGTTTACTATGATCTCGCCCTCAAGGTTTCCGCCCGCGACCTTCGGCACCAGACCGTTCAGGCACTGGATGAGTGTGGACTTC
This sequence comes from Methanosarcinales archaeon, assembly GCA_030605805.1. Classification (GTDB taxonomy): domain Archaea; phylum Halobacteriota; class Methanosarcinia; order Methanosarcinales; family Methanogasteraceae; genus Methanogaster_D. The sequence continues at coordinate 15,603 of JAUWHQ010000101.1, forward strand.
CCAGAGCCGCTTGCGCCGAGGAGCAGGACGAACTCGCCGTCATCGACATGCAGGTTGATGTCGCGGAGTGCGGGCTCGGTCATGTTCGGATAGGTGTAGTTGAGGTTGCGAATTTCGATCATATTACGGTTGTTGTTAACGGTGCTCTATGGTGTGATCGGGTCTGGTACAGATGTACCTCCTATACTACATAACTCTTAAATATTATCACGGAACCCAAACTCTCCAATGAAAGGATTATTCCGGTATGAGCAGAAAGATACGATCATGCACAGACTCGACCCGCGGGTGAAGCTGTGCTGGGTCTTCGGGATGTCGATTCTGAGCATGATCTTTGGAACGCCGCTGCTTCTGCTCGCCGCGTTCCTGTCCACGCTCCCATTCTGGATAATGATTACACCGTCCCCGGCAAAGATCCGTGCGCTGCTGTTCGTCTTTGGCACGATGGTCTTCGGATTCATGCTCACGCAGTCGGTCTTCTATTACTGGGGCGATCCTGAGAATCCAACGTTTACCCTCATCCCGGCGACGTTCCCGGTGATCGGGCTGATTACCGGCGGGATACATGTCTACGCGGAGGGTGCGTTCTACGGACTCGTCCAGTCACTCAGGTTCATGACCACGGTGAGCGCGGCTTCGGCGTTCGTTGCAACCACACACCCGAGCGAACTGCTCGTCGGACTCGTGAGATTCGTGAAGATCCCGACCACGGACAGGTGGATCGGGGTTCCGAACGAAATCGCGTTTATGGTGTCGTCTGCGGTCGGTTTTGCACCGTCGATGATCGAGGAGAGCATGATCATCATAAATGCGATGCGAGCACGCGGGCTCGAACTGAAAGGAGGTATCAGGACGAAGATCAGGGCGCTGCGGCACATCTTCTTCCCGATGGTGGTCGGGCTTCTGCGCAAAGGGAGGCAGATTGCGATAGCCGCTGATGCGAGAGCGTTTCGTGCGACAAAGAACCGCACGTTTGTTGACGAACTGCAGATGAGACGGGGCGATTATATTATGTTGATCTACACAATCACACTTGTCATATCCGGATTTATTCTAAGTTC
>JAUWHQ010000067.1 GCA_030605805.1 Methanosarcinales archaeon
CGGAGCGGTTTAAGGATTTTGCACGCGCTTTTGATCGGGTTGTCGATTATACAATCCAATCAGACGCTCGATTTCTGCTGATCGCAGGGGACCTCTTCCATAAGCGAAACATCAATGCTCCGACATACCTGCAGTCGTTTACGATCCTCCAGAAGCTGAAAGACAGCGGAATTCCGGTGTATGCAATCGAGGGGAACCATGATCTCGCGTATCGGAGGGATGTTAACAGCTGGCTCCAGATTCTCGATGCGCAGGGGCTGCTGCGGCTGATCCGGATCAAGCCGATGGAGGAATGCGGTGCCAGACTGATGGGTGATTTCGTTGACATAGATGGCGTGCGCATCTTTGGGGTCAAATATCTCGGGTCGCAGACTCGCAGCACGATTCCTGCGATTGCAGAGGAGATTAAAGCGATCAATGATCGGTGCGGCAGCCCTGATTACACGGTTCTGATGATGCATTTCGGGATGGAAGGGGTGATCGGTGCGTCCGGCATCGGGGAGCTATCCTACAATTCCCTGCTCCCGCTGCGAGATGTGGTTGATTATCTTGCGCTCGGACATTACCACGTAAAATACGAGTATGATGGGTGGGTATTCAACGGGGGAAGCTGTGAGATGGTCTCAATGAGCGAACATAAGAAGCCAAAGGGGTTTTATCATGTCGTGGACGGTAAAGCATCGTTTCAGAGGGCATCACCCCGCCCGGTGGAGCGGTTCGGAATCGACATCAGTGACATATCATCGCTTCAGGACATGTACAGCACTGTCGGGTCGGTGGTCGGCGGGGTGCCAGGCACCGATGCGGAGCCACTCGTCGAGATCCTCTTGCATGGCGACCTCAAATTCCCGAGAGCGGACGTATCCATCGAGAAGATACGTGGAATCGTCTCCGAGCACCTCAAACCGCTATGGGTCAACGTCAAGATTGTTGACACGAAGGAGCCGGTCGGCGCCGTTGACAACCCAGACATCTCAAGGTCGGAGATCGAGCGCTCTGTAATCGAGGAGATGGTCAGGGGCACGCAGCACAGGGGGCACCTGAAAGCCGTCGTGGAGACGATCATCGAGGCAAAACAGCTCGCGGTCACCGGGACTGACCCAGAGATCATTCTGGAGCGGCTGCAAGGTTCGTTTGATGCGTTCCATGGCAAAAACGGGGGACTGATTGGGCAGAGTGGACAGACGGATCTGCCGTTTGGCAGGGGTGGCGCAGGCGGGGCAGGTGGCGCAAATGTGGATTAACACCGTTGAACTTAAGAATATCAAGTCGTACAGTGATGCGGATATCTCGTTCAGATGCGGAGTCAACGGCATCAGCGGGGAAAACGGTGCTGGCAAGACAACGATCCTTGAGAGCATCGGTTTCGCGCTCTTCGACAATCTCCCGTACAGCAAGAAGCATTTCTTGCGGAAAGGGGAGAATGCAGGAGAGGTCAGGATACAGGTCGTCGCATCCGATGGCGTGGAATATACGATTGCAAGATCGGTTAAGGGCGACTACCGGGTTCTATCCACGGTTGGAGATCTGGCAGTCGGAAAGATCGATGTGCAGGACTGGATAGTGGAAAATCTCTTTGATGGCGCCATAAATTCGGGCGATCTCTCGCCCATATTCGAGAATGCGGTCGGGGTTCCCCAGGGGACATTTACCACATCGTTCCTTTCGACTCCTACGGTGAGAAAAAAGGTTTTTGACAGCATTCTCCGGGTGGATGAGTACAGAACAGCGTTTGAGAACTTGAGCGAGGTCACAAAGATCATCAAAAACGAGATCGATTGTCTGGAGAAGAAACACTATGAACTGAAGGGCAGTACAGCGAACTATGATGAACTGAAGGAGCGGTTTGGGCGTGAAAGAAGCAGGATTTTGAAGATAAAAGAGGAGATTGCCGATCTTCTAAAACGTCTTGAGCGATTGGGGCTTAAGAAGGATGATCTCGGCAAAAAGAAGGAATTGATCGATTCTACTCAGAAAAAGATGGATAAACTTGAAAGTGATATTGGGGATCTGGAAAAACATCTTGCCACCGCAAAAAAGCAGCTTGAAGAGGCGCTGGATGCAAAAAAGATACTTGATGAGACCGGGGATCTTAAGAAAGAGTATCTTGAATCCCAGAAAAGATTGAAAGGTCTGGAAGGGGAGAAAAAGAAGAGAGACCGTCTTAATGAGCAGAGACTGGAACAGGAGAGTAAGATTAAGCAGATGGAGCAGGAACTGGAAAAAAAGAAGAATCTATTAAAAGAAGTGGAAAGTTACCGGAAGGCATTGAAAGACCTTGAACCGATGGTAAAAGAGCAAGCAGAGATTGAAAGGGAGATAAAGAGCGTCGAAGATCAGATGAGGGAGATCTATTCACTCCGGTCAGATATCAGCGATCTTAAGGAAAAGAAGGAGCTGTTTGAAACCCTATCAAAAGACCTTCAGAGGCTTGAAAATGAGCGGAAAGTGATTGAACCGATGGTAAAGAGGGCGGAGGAGCTTGAAAGGGAGATAAAGAGCATCGAAGATCAGATAAGGGAGATCAACTCACTCCGGTCAGATATCAGCGATCTTAAGGAAAAGAAGGTGATGTTTGAAACCCTATCAAAAGACCTTCAGAGGCTTGAAAATGAGCGGAAAGAGATTGAACCGATGGTAAAGAGGGCGGAGGAGCTTGAACGCCAGAAACAGATGATGACCGTCAAAAAATCTGATATGCAGGAGAAAATGAAGAGCATTAGAAAGAATAAGAGAGAAACCGGAGAGACGAATCGATGCCCAATCCTGGATGGGGTTACATGCGCAGCGGTAAGAAGTTTTTCAGAGTATTTTGAAGAAAAACTAAATAAAAATGAGGAAGAACTCAGCACACTGAAGAATGGGCTTGTGAGAATCGAGAAAGAGTTGAAAGGATTGAACGATCCGGAAGAACGGATGAATAAGAACAGTTCTGAGATATCACGGATAACAGGGCAGCTGACACTACTATCAGACGTGAAAGAGAAATTACAGCAGTGCGATACAAAAATACTGGAGTATGACTCGATCTTCTCTCAAAAGTACTCGTCTTATCTGACAGATCTCCCGGAGGATGCAGAGCTTCCCGCGAAGATTAAGAAAACGAGAGAGCGTATGGAAAGGAGGCTCGAAGGGCTGAACAATCCGGAAGAACGGATGAATAAGAACAGTTCTGAGATCTCCCGGATAACAGGGCAGCTGACACTGCTATCAGACGTGAAAGAGCAATTACAGCAGTGCGATACAAAAATACTGGAGTATGGCTCGATCTTCTCTCAAAAGTACTCGTCTTATCTGGCAGATCTCCCGGAAGATGCAGAGCTTCCCGCGAAGATTAAGAAAACGAGAGAGCGCATGGAAAGGAGGCTCGAAGGGCTGAACAATCCGGAGCAGCTTGCCTCGAACACAGGAACGCTGATTAACGCCCTAACACAGGAACTGGACCGGATCAAAACCGATGATGGCGACATAAAGCGGGAGAACTCCGGATTGTTCGATATAAAGCTCGGATTATCCGAATTTTCAGACCTTGACCTGAGAGAAACGGAGATCAGGAAGATAATACATGACTCTGAGCCGCATTACCAGAAATACCTGCAGAATGAGAAGAATGCGGGCAAGGTGGACATGTACCGGGGCAGATGCGACGGGGTGAACCGCGAAATCTCGGGAAAGAAGATGGAGAACGACCGGCTCATCAGGGCTCTGGCTGAACAGAGGTCCACGTTCGACGAGGCGGAGTTTGAGCAAGTAAAGAAGGAGTATGAGGGGGGAACGATAGAACTCGGGAGCAAGAAAACTGAGTATGATGTGGTATCAGGGGATCTCGGGGGGCTGAAAAAGGACATCGAGAAGACAGAGTCACTGATTAAGGAAAAAGAGAGACTGCAGCTGGAGTGCGGATCGAAAAGAGAGTTTCTCAGCTACATTGAGTTCATAAGATCCACACTCAAGGATTCCGCCCAGTTGATCGCAGGAAAACTCATCAAAAGCATAGGGACGGAGGCTAACCGGATATACTGCGAGATCATCAACGATTATACGCAGGAACTCAGATGGACGCACGACTACGCCATCACAATCACAGAACACGGAGAAGAGAAGGAATTCAACCAGTTAAGCGGTGGAGAGCAGATGGGAGCCTCGCTTGCGGTGCGTTTCGCGCTCCTCAAGATACTGTCAGGATGTGACGTCGTATTCCTTGACGAACCGACCCAGAACATGGATGAAACACGCAGAGAGAAGCTTTCAGAGCAGATACTGAACATATCCGGATTCAAACAGATCTTTGTCATATCACACGACGACACATTCAACGAGAGGTACGAAAACGTGATCAGGGTGGAGAAGATCGATGGAGAAAGCAGAGTGGTGGGCGGGGATCTGATATCATGATCAGATTCACCAAACTACACGGAAACGGAAACGACTTCATCCTAATCGACGAATACGGTGGCGAGATTATCATAGATAAAGCCGGCTTTGCCGCCACCTACTGCGACCGCAGGTTTGGAATAGGCGCAGACGGCGTTCTCTTCCTCTCACGGTCCGATCGCGCCGATATCAGGATGCGGCTCTTCCAGCCAGACAGATCAGAAGCAGAGATGTGCGGAAACGGCATACGCTGCCTTGTCAGGTACGCGATCGACGAGGGCTACGTGACAGGGACTTGTGCCATCGAGACGCTTGCAGGCGTGCTTACGGTTGGTCTGGACGGCGAATGGATCCGCGTGAACATGGGAAAACCAGCATACAACGGAATCGAACATCTTGATGGATACGAGGTTCACACCACAAACACCGGCGTCCCACACGCCATCATCTTTGTGGAGGATCTGGATCTTGTGATCAGCGAGATTGCGCCCGGCATCAGATATGCATCGGTCTTCCCGGAGGGCGCGAACGTAAACTTCGTGAAGATCGAGAACGACCACGAGATCACGATCAGAACGTATGAGCGCGGCGTTGAGGCAGAGACACTGAGTTGCGGCACAGGTGCAGTCGCATCCGCTTATGTCGCACACAGACTCGGGAAA
>JAUWHQ010000198.1 GCA_030605805.1 Methanosarcinales archaeon
GTTCTTGCCGAGATCTCGAAGGGGCTTGGCGCCCAGATGAAAGGGATCGACATCAGCACGCTCTCTGATAAGGATATTCTGCAGACGCGTGGATGGTGACGCTTCCAAAAGATACCGCCTAAAATGGAAAGCTTGCGACGATCTTTGAGAATATCAGGCGCACATATCCCGCATAAGGCACGCGGAAACGCGCGACACCGATCACCCACTCCTCACGCACGGGTTCGCGGCAGATACCGCGCTGATCGTAGCTTGGATTATTGTCTCCCTTTGTGATATATCCGGCGTGTGGCGCAGCCGGACCCCCTTCCCACATCGGCTCTCCTGCCTCCACAAAGTACATTGCGCGATGGATGATCGGTGTTTCATCGTTGCGCCCGTATTTCCTGTACAAAATCACGTTACCAAAATCCCCGAACGTTTCGTATCCGCTGACCGCACCTTCTTCCTGTGTAACGATCCTGGTGCGGGACATGTCCTGGATAAAGACGATATCCCCGATCTGCATGTGCGGTTCCATGCTGCCGGATTCGATCGCCCGCATCGGTGTCCATGTCCCGAACGCGACCTGGGATACGATCGCAAAGATTATGAGGATCTTGGCAACCGAGAGAATATCGCGCAGGAGTTCTGCCCACGGACTATCGCTCCGGTAAAATTCTTTTACCTGATCGAAGAGTTCAGCCATAAGTATAAAAGCAGTTCAGCATGGTACATAAAACTTATTCACTATCGGCACCATCAATGGATTAAATTAATGGCAGACCCAGGCGACACAACGGTAACAGGATGCCAGGAGCAGATCACCGAGGAGACACCGGTCATGGCACGGCTAAGACGTGGAAAGGACACAATCATATTCATCGCAGTAATCATATCTGTGCTTGCGATGAGCGGCTGTATACACGATGGAGAGAATGACGAGTCATCCGTGCCTCCGTCTGATAAACGCACATATCAGGAGTTGGGAAACGTTGAGTGCGTGGACTGCCATGCACCGCAGTATCATTCTCTGGAGAATGGAAGCGGCAAACATGCGTCTCTGAACTGCACCTTCTGCCACATCCAGCATGGCTACCTGCCGGACTGCCGGGGATGTCACCCGGAGACGCACGGCACAACCGTCCGGAATTGCGCGATCTGCCATACGGACCCACATGCGCCGGTGGAACGGATCAACGATCCAGGTCTGAACAGCAGCAGATGCCGCTCCTGCCATGTCCCGCAGTACGAAGGCATCGAAGAGAGCGGGGGCATGCATTCTGCATTCGAGTGCGATCACTGCCACATCCAGCACGGCTACCTGCCCCAGTGCAGCGACTGCCACGGACTGCCGCACGGTCCTGATGCACTGGACTGCACCAGTTGTCACGACCCACACAAGCCCGAATCGATCGAGTTCGATGAGCACGACAACAGCCAGTGTGCCAGATGCCACGGTTCCGTCATCAAGGAGACGTTCATAAGAAAGCATACAAGACATGCGGACATTGCGTGTGATATGTGCCATCCTGTACATGCTGCAACCAGGCTCTGCATCGAGTGCCACCCCGGGCACAGCACAGAGATGAGCATGCGTGACTGCACCAACTGCCACCGGATAGGACACGTGCCACTCGAGATCCGGTACTCAGCCGACACGACATCGGGCGTGTGTGTGGACTGTCATGCCGAGCCGTTTAACACGATGCTGCAGAGCGGAAGCGAACATGCATATATTGAATGCGTCCGGTGCCACCCGGATCACGGGGCGACTGTTGCGTGTGCCAGCGACGGCTGCCATGTGATGGACCAATCACACGGAGCAGGCGTGGTGCAGTGCAAGGACTGCCATGATTCGGCACATGATCTCACAATCGAATGATTCGGCAACCGGACGGCAGATAGACAGACTAATCAAATAATCAAATAACCGGATAACCAGACATGCCAGACAAAATAAGATACCTGATAATTCTTCTGGGAATCGTAGCTGGAGGAGTGGTCTACGGGAGCATATCCGTGCTTGCTGATTACTTTGCTCCGGTTACAGCCCTGATCGCGGGCTTTCTCGGAGGATCCGGGCTTGCCATCTATGACAACCGGCTGGATACCGGCGATAAAGACGTTCCTGTTGCGATGCTGCTGTTATATTGTATCTGTGGCACCATCGCACTGCTAATCGGATATTATATCATATATAATTTTGCTGAAATACCTATTTCGATGCTCGGGAACGTGCGGTTCATCCACCCGAACAATCCGTCGATGTATCCGTCGTTTCCCGGGTTTGTGGCTGCCACCCTCGATATCCAGACCATCATCTGCGTGATCCTCGGAAGCACGCTCTGCGCAGCAGGGATGAGGTATCTGATTCGTGCTCTGGCGCAAGCGCTGCCAAAGGCACGGACGAAAGGATGATCGCGGATATGGATCGTGGGAGCGGGTTAGATGAGTCATCGACATAAGTGAGGAAAATATATCGATTGCTTTTTATTATTTTCTGGTTACATTGATTTTTTCCGAGTTTACCAACCGTAAATCGACTTAAATAAACGTAAATACCGAAATACGGAACGCCAATGATCTACAGACGTGCTAAACCATTAATCGGCTCTCTGGTAATTCGCGTTGCACGCACTTTTTCACCTTCCAGAGGATCTGGTCATGGTAAGGAAGATTAAACCACAGAGGACACAGAGGATCACAGAGAGTTGTTATTTTTCTCTTTTGCCGCCTCTGTGTCCCTCTGTGCTCTCTGTGGTTTTCCGAACCCTTAAATCGAAAATATCAAAAAGTCTCATGGGTTTTAGTCACTGCAACGCGAGATACCAAAGACCCCATTAATCTGATTATCTACACCAACCACAGTGTAGCGCGCCACACACACTTGGTTAGTCAATAATAAAACTTCGATATAAGATATGCAGGTATTTGGGACTTGCCAATGGATTCAGTGCCCGGATTGGTAAGTCCCATCAAGACCTTCAGGAGAAAACGATTGTTTCTTACGATATGCCACAAAGCATCCGGGAATGCGCTAGCATCGCCGATAGGCATCGTAAGTACCGCGTGTCGATGAGGCACATTAAATAACGCATTTTGGAGAGATCTCGCCCCCATGTCGGTGTGATTCTTGCCACAATTGGGGGCAGATGCGGGTCGCGGAGTGGTGAGACTGTCGGTCGAATAATATTGTCCCAAAGCCCGCCCGTAGGAAAACCTTAATATGCATGGATGCGTTGAACTGTTGGTGCGCCATAGTTATACCATCGTCCTCTCGATTTCCAAGTGGTGTAGGTTCAGCTATGGATGGGCTCGTAGCTCAGTCAGGCAGAGCACCGGGCTTTTAACGTCTGCGGCGGCGTTGCTGCTACGTGCGGAAACCCGATGGCCGAGGGTTCAAATCCCTTCGAGCCCGTCGCAACACCATCACGGTTCTGCGGAGGGATTTTCATAGGATTCAGCATACTTGAACATATAATGGTTCCGGGACACCGGGTACTCGATGACGATGAGGTGGAGACGATACTCGGTAGATACAACATCGAAAAAGAGAAACTATCCAAGATCCGGATGACCGATCCGGCAATCAAAGAGATCGGTGCGAATCCGGGCGACATCATAGAAATTGCAAGAACGAGCAAAACTGCTGGCGAGTCGATGTTTTACCGCCTTGTAATCGAGTGAGGAAAGACATGATAGATCGAAAAACACTATCCAGAGCATATTTCATCAAGGACAAGATCGTGCAGCATCAGGTTAATTCATTCAACGAATTCATAGACCACAGTCTTCAGAAGGTCATAAACGAGATGAGGGTCATCGAAACCGAGATCAGTAGCACGGACACTGATTCGCAGACGTTCGTGCGTCTCGGCGAGATCTCGGTCTCACATCCGGTGGTGAAGGAGGCAGACGGGGCTGTGGATAAGCTGTTCCCGTCCGACGCGCGGCTGCGCAACCTCACATACTCGGCACCAATCAACCTTGAGATGACCGTTGTGCAAGACGAAGTCGAGAGCAAACCACAGGTGGTGGAGATCGGCATCCTTCCGGTCATGCTGCGATCAAAGGTCTGCAACCTGCACGGGCTCTCTGACGAAGAGTTGCAGGGGCATGGCGAAGACCCGCTTGATCCGGGAGGCTACTTCATCACCAACGGCACAGAACGGGTGATCATGACGCTTGAGGACCTTGCGCCGAACAAGATCATGACCGAGAGAGACCAGAGGTACGGCGATCAGGTCGAGATCGCAAAGGTCTTCTCAGAGCGGCATGGATACCGGGCGCTGACCGTGGTCGAGCGCGGGCGAAAATCGATACTTGAGGTGACGTTCCCATCCCTTCCGGGGCGTATCAATTTTGTCACGCTCGTTCGCGCGCTCGGGCTTGAGAAGGACGAAGACCTCGTAAGAGCGGTTTCTGACGATCCCGAGATCCAGGAGTTCATGAAAGAGAACCTTGAAGAGGCTGTAAACATCGGGGTATTTACGCAAGGGGATGCGCTTGAGGAGATTGGGAGTATCGTTGCCGCAAGACAGACGAAGGAGTACCAGACACGGCGAATCAGTTACGTGCTCGACAGATATCTGCTCCCGCATATCGGCAACGACGAGGAAAACCGGATCGTGAAAGCCCATTTCCTGGCAAGAATGGCTGAAGCGTGCTTTGAACTGGCTCTGAATCGGAGAGGGATGGATGATAAGGATCATTACGCAAACAAAAGGCTAAAACTATCAGGAAATCTGATGGAGGACCTATTCCGGGTCTCATTCAACCGGCTTGCAAGAGATATCAAGTACCAGATAGAGCGTGCAAGCATGAGGAAGCGGGAATTAAACATCAAGACTGTGATACGCCCTGACGTGCTCACACAACGGATCGTTTACCCGCTTGCGACCGGGAACTGGGTTGGCGGGCGCACCGGTGTCGCGCAGTTGCTCGACCGCACCGATCACATAGCCTCACTGTCCCATCTGCGCAGGGTGATCTCGCCGCTGTCGCGAACACAGCCGCATTTCGAGGCACGAGACCTGCATCCGACACAATGGGGCAGATTATGCCCGTCCGAGACGCCAGAGGGTCCCAACTGTGGTCTCGTAAAGAACTTTGCCCAGATGGTGGAACTGTCTACCGGAGTTGAATTCACCGAAAGCATCAAGGATGAGCTTTATATGTGCGGCGTCGTTGCGGTACAAAGGGGGCGATGATAAATGAGAGGCAAGGTGTTTTTGAATGGCGAACTGGTCGGCATCCATGAAAATACTGCGGAACTGGTGCGCGAGATCCGGATGAAACGGAGGCAGGGAATCATCGACTGTCAGCTCAATGTTGCGCTGCAGGGGCATGACGTGCTCATCAACACTGATATGGGCAGGGCTCGCCGCCCATTGATCGTGGTGGAAGGCGGCGGATCGCGGATCACCGATGATCACATCGAACAACTCAAGAGCGGCGATCTCGATTTTAATGATCTTATATCGCAGGGTTTGGTCGAGTATCTTGATGCCGAAGAGGAAGAGAATGCGCTGATCGCTGTCGCCGAAAGAGATATCACACCAGAGCACACGCATCTCGAGATCGAGCCAGCCCTGATTCTTGGAATCTGTACCGGCATGGTCCCGTTTCCTGAGCATAACGCATCTCCGAGAAACACGATGGGCGCCGCCATGATCAAGCAGTGCATCGGGCTTCCTGCGGCAAACCTGAAACTGAGGTCTGATACCCGCGGACACGTTCTCCATTATCCGCAGCGTCCGATCGTGAATACTGCTACGTCAACCGCCATCGGTGCTGACAGCCGCCCGGCAGGTCAGAACTTTGTGGTCGCAGTGCTGTCTTTCGAGGGCTACAACATCGAGGACGCACTCGTGATCAACAAAGGCTCGATCGAGCGCGGGCTCGGACGCAGCCACTTCTTCAGGACGCTTGAAGGAGGTGAGCACCGGTACCCTGGCGGGCAGGAGGATCGTTTTGAGATCCCTGATGCCGAGGTCAGGGGCGCAAGAGGCGAAGAAGCTTACGCGCATCTGGATGCCGACGGTCTGATCAATCCTGAGACTGTTGTCGGTTCAGGGGATGTTCTCATCGGAAAGACGTCTCCACCGAGGTTCGTTGAGGAACCGACCGATCTCGGGCTTGCTCCGCAGCAACGCCGGGAGAACTCGGTGACGATGCGGTCAAACGAGAAAGGGGTCGTGGACACCATCATCATAACCGAGTCGTATGGAACACGTCTTGCAAAGGTGAAGATCAGAGACCAGCGGATACCTGAAATCGGGGACAAATTCGCATCCAGACACGGGCAGAAGGGTGTTATCGGTCTGGTTGTTCCGTACGCTGATATGCCATTCACAGAGCAGGGAACCGTCCCTGATCTGATCATCAATCCACATGCAATCCCATCGAGGATGACGATCGGGCACGTGATGGAGATGATCGGCGGCAAAGTCGGATCGATGAGAGGAGAATCGATCGATGCCACCGCTTTTTCAGGCGCAACGGAAGCTGAGTTGCGCGCTGCGCTCAAGAGTTGCGGGTTTGCACACTCAGGCAAGGAAGCGATGTATGACGGCGTCACAGGCATGCAGATCCAGGCTGACATATTCATCGGTGTTATTCTGTACCAGAAGCTCCACCACATGGTCGCATCCAAGATTCATGCACGGTCGCGGGGACCTGTTCAGGTGCTGACACGCCAGCCGACTGAGGGTCGCGCACGAGACGGCGGTCTCAGGTTCGGAGAGATGGAGCGGGATGTTCTTATCGGTCACGGGGCTGCGCTCTCGCTCAAGGAGCGCCTCCTTGATGAATCCGATAAGGTGACCGAACTGGTCTGCAAAAAGTGCGGGATGATCGCAACGTACGATCAGAGAAAGAATGTTGCGTTCTGCACCAACTGCAGCTCTGAGACCGATATCTACCCTGTGGATATGAGCTATGCATTCAAACTGCTGCTCGATGAGATCAAATCGCTCGGTGTTGCGCCGAGAATCGAACTGGAGGATGCGGCGTAAGGGGGGGTCCCCGAAAGATCCCGCCTTTCACGCGCGTTTTATCCGGTATTTGTATATTTTGGTAGCGTGAAATGAAATGTACTCCCCTCGTCAGGCTTGCTCTCTGCCCATATCTCGCCGCCGTGCAGTTGTATATACCCCTTCGCGAGCGTGAGACCGATCCCGATCCGGTCGCAGTGTCTGGTAAGCGTCGCATCCACCATAAAGAAGCGATCAAAGATTCTTGCCAGATCCTGCTCTGAGATTCCAACACCGTTATCCACAACCGATATAAGGATAACATCTCCACGATCATCAGCGGAAATCCGGATATTTCCGTTGATGTCCGTGTAATAAACAGCATTGAACAGAATATTATCCATGACGCGTGTGACCTTTTCTCGATCACAATCGGTTACCATCGACACCGGAATATCCACGTCGACCGTGTGGTTCTTTTCGGCGATCAGATCCTGATGCCGCGCAAGAACCTCGCTTACGACCTCATACAACAGCACCGGGGCACAGTCGAGCTTCAATATACCGGCATCAAGGTCTGCAAGGTCGAGCATGTCGCTGATCAACTGCTTGAGTTTATCCGCATTGATTTTTATATTTTCGATATAACGCTTCTGCTTATCAGTGAGATTCGCAGAATGTGCCTCAAGCAGATCATTGAACCCGATAACCGCTGCAAGCGGTGTGCGCATCTCATGAGCGACCACGTTGATGAAATCCACCTTCATCCGCTCCAGTTCTTTCTGCTCGGTCACCTCGCTTGCGATCTCTATGACCAGCTGACTGCCATCCGGTCTGTGGAGCGGTGCTGCCGTTATCTCAAATAGCCTTCCGCTTCCACCTGCTGCCGTGTATTTGAACCGATCCACGCCCTTGTTGATGATCTCATCGATGGCACAGGTCTCGCATGGCGTACCCCTCCCGGCAAATGTTTCATAGCACTTCTTGCCAATGTTGTTGCCGAACAGCTTGATCATGAACTCGTTCATATACACGATCTCGTAATTCTCGTCTTCGATTGCCACGCCGACTGGTATGTTCGAAAGCAGCAGTTCAAGCTCTTCCCTACTGTAATCCCCTGAATCTCCTGTGTCGTCAACCTTCGTGTGCGCCCCCATGATCCACCATATTACCATTATAGAGAATGGCATATAAATGTTGAGGTCGATGCGGGGCTCTCATGTCAGGCGGTATCTGACAGGGCAAGTTACGGGTCAAATCCGCGTGATCCACTCACATAAATATCACTGCCGCATAATATGCCCCAAAGCAGACAAGAAACACGCCGCATCCTGCCAGAAACGTGCGATATGTGCGATCAGACATCAGTTTCCCACCACTGCTCGATATTATCGAAACAGAGACGTACCAGACCGTGTCTGCGATCCAGTGCCCGATGATGAAGAGTGCGGCGGCAAGAAAGCCGATCTTGAGCCCATCCATGACCATGCTGCTTCCGATGGTCAGCCACCAGATCAGGAAGTATGGGTTTGAAACCGAGGTCAGAATGCCGGAGGCGACCGGACTGCCAGCGATGCCTCTTTTTACGTCAAACGTGGCATTCCTTGACGAGCCTATCGTCATCATCCCGAAGATGATCAGAGCCCCACCCCCCACGAGTGATACGATGTTGAAGATTATATCATTTGCGATCGAGAATCCAAGGAATATCACGACACAGATCAGGACTTCGACCGCCGCATGTCCGAGCACGATCAACGGACCTGCGATCCAGCCCCTCCGAAGCGACGCCTCGATGGTTGCAAAGAGCATCGGTCCCGGGACGGCTGCCCCGGTGAGCCCGATGACAAACCCGATTGCGAGCAACTCGATCATGCGTCATCTGTCATTTATCATGTCATATTATGTCATGCGCCATTTGCCATTGCATCGCATGGCATACGTCATCTGGCACGGAGTCTCGCCGCATGTTCGACCCGCTGATTGATCAGCGCCGCAGTCCCGATGTCGGATCTTGCATAGAGATCGCCTCGTATCGCAGAAAGCCCGTGTGCTGCGATCCTCTCTGCATCCGCAATCGCCTGTGCGATCCCAACGACCGCAATCGCCCGCGATCCTGTGGTGTACACCTTTCCCGCCTCCTCATAAACGCTCGAATAGAAGAGCATAGCATCCCCGGTATCGCCGATCTCGATGATCGAGTCCTTCACCGGGTTTTCAGGGTAGCCTGCCGGAACCAGATACTTGCAGACGGTTGCAAGACGCTCGAATTCAACATCCAGATCAGAGAGCGACTCATCCGCGACCGCCCGCAGAATGTCTGCAAAATCGGTTTTGAGTATCGGTAGCACGTTCATCGCCTCAGGATCGCCAAACCGTGCATTAAACTCGATCACCATGATCCCTTTTGCCGTCAGCATGAACTGACCGTATAATATGCCTTTGTATGCTCCGGCATCGCCCCTGATCTTTTCGATGACATCACGCATGATCTCTTTCGCATCCTCGTAGTCCTGTTCCTGCATGAACGGCGGTATATTGCCTGCAGCAGAATAAGATCCCATGCTTCCGGTATTCGGTCCCTTATCGCCGTCGTAAGCTCGTTTGTAATCCTGTACAGCCGGTGCAAACGCAAGCGTCCTGCCATCGGTGAATGCCTGCACAGTAAACTCCTCTCCCTCGAGATTTTCCTCGATGACGACCGATCCATCACGCAGAACCTCGGAAGCGTACGCCTTTGCGCCATTTATGTCAGAAAAATGATCGCCCATCACCTTGACGCCTTTTCCGCCGGTAAGCCCAGTCGGTTTCACGACAACGTTGCCGAGTTGCTCGATGAACTCATGCGCCTCTGCATCATCGCCCCGATCGAAGACCTCGAAAACCGGGCACCCATTGATCCTGTGCTTGCGCATGAACCTGCGAGCATACGCCTTGTCCAGTTCGATCTGCGCCGGAGCGAGTTTCGGTCCGAGACACAAAAAACCCTCACTTTCGAGTACGTCCGCGAGTCCGAGCGCAAGCGGCGCTTCAGGACCGATCACGACAAAATCAACGTTCTTCAATCTCGCGTAAGGGAGAATGTCCTCGATAGTCTCCTTTGCGATCAGGAAATCCCTGCACAATCCTGCGATTCTCGGGTTCTTCCTGCTCATCACTGCATACAGATCGGGGCTGTGTCTGCTGCGTGCGATCGCCTCTGCAATCGCATGTTCTCTGCCTCCGCCGCCTATGAGTAATATCTTCATGCTTGGGAGTCAGGTGAAGGGAGTTATAAGAGTTTTGTCGGAGCAGGGCTGCGAGACCGTCGTGTGATTCAATTGCAGCCGTGCAAAAAGTAAGTTCGCGAAGAGTTTTTGCAATCGTACAAACAATACATATAACACCGGCGAAATCCCGGCACAGCACCGGTATCAGATCGGCAGCCATGCCACACAAGACTTATGTAATTACACTGTTCATGATATTTCATGGTCAAGATGCTGCGGCGACGCAGAAATTACGTTATGGCGCTTGCATGTATATCGTTGCTGCTGCTCGGAGGGTGCGCATCGGCTCAGCCGGTCGCGGATGCGGGTGATGATGATCAGCATGTCTCGTCAGGCACCTCGGTCATGCTGGACGGATCAAACTCGACCGGCGGCGACAATCTGACATACAGATGGACAGAAGGGAGCACCGTGCTGAGTGAGGGGACGGCGGCATCGTTCAGTTACGTCTTTCCAGCCGGCACGCACACGATCACGCTGAACGTGACCGATGATACCGGCACCGCCACCGATACTGTGGTTGTGCGTGTGAACCAGCCTCTGGTTGCAAGTGCTGGCAGCGATCAGGTCGTATCGCCAGGCACAAGTGTCAAACTCGATGCATCAGGATCGACTGGCAGCAGCATATCGTATGTCTGGAAGGAGGACGGGGTGAATATCAGCACCAGGAGCTCGTTTCGCAAAACATACAGTGCCGGGAGACACGAGATCACCCTGACCGTGACCGATGATCTCGGCGAGCAGGATTATGACACCGTGTTTGTGGTGGTCAACCGCGCACCCGTGGCAGATGCAGGACCTGACCGGACGGTCACCGAAGATGCCACGGTTCATTTCGATGGGTCCAATTCCAGTGACCCGGATGGCGATTCTATCTCATACCGGTGGAAGGAGGATGGCGGCGGCGTTCTGAACGCGGCACCGTCCTTTGATATGACGTTCCCATGCGGCACACACCGCATCATGCTGGAGGTGACCGATGTGTACGGGGCGGTTTCCGCTCCTGATTATGTGGTGATCGATGTCATTCCGGTGGATCAGAAGCCTCCCGTAGCCGGGGCAGGACCTGATCAGACCGTGCTTGTCGGGACCAATGTGACGCTTGATGCATCAGGCTCGTATGACTCTGACGGCACGATTACAAAGTATGAATGGCTCGAGGCTGACGCCAACGCCACGTTATGCGAGTCTGTGTCATTCGAGCACCTGTTTTCGCGAGGCGTGCATCGTATCATGCTCACGGTGACCGATGATGATGGCGCATCGGCAACAGATGAGGTTGTCGTCACGGTTCGAACGAGCATGGACATGCCGGAGGCAGATGCCGGCACGGATGAGCGCGTGTCGCTGGAGGACAGCGAGGTGCTGCTCGATGCATCCCTCTCAAGCGGCGAAAACCTGACATACCGGTGGATCGAGAACGGCACACTCCTCTCAGAGGAACCCATCTTTGGTCATCTCTTTGATCCGGGCACGCATACGGTCACGCTGGTCGTGACTGATTACTACGGATCCACAGATACCGATGAGACCACCGTCACCATCATCACGAGAGGCGCTACTGGAAATACACACACGACGCCGAATACCCCGACTGGTGGAGGGCTTCTCCGGTACGCATCGGTGCTTGTTCTGGTGCTGGCGATCGCGGGTATCACCATCGTTTTCATGCGCAAAAGATCGTCACAACAGGAATCGTCTTGCGGATCGCTCACCGGGTTGTCAGGGGGACAAAAGCCAGATAAACAGCCTGAAAAACAAAAACAGCCAAAAAAACAATCAAAAAAAGATTCCAAAAAACAATCCGAGAAACGCCCGTCTTCAAAGCCGAAATCAAGATCAAAAACAGCGGTCGATGATACAACGATCGATGATAAACCAGGCATCAAAGCCGCTGCACCCGAACAGAGTCTGGATCTGAGCGTAAAGGTGCTCGACGGATCAACAAAAACGCCGATTCCCGGTGTGATTGTCCATCTCGGACCAAAGACGCTCAAGACCGGTGATGACGGGATTGCGACATTTGCGGTGAGCAGCGGTGAGCATACGATCGATGCCCGCGGCATCCCGAATATCTATGACGGCGCAACCACAACGGTTTCTGCGGACAGCGGGACTGTGACG
>JAUWHQ010000165.1 GCA_030605805.1 Methanosarcinales archaeon
CTGGCAGTATATGACCTGCCAGTTTTCATCCCGGAAGGGTAGCTTTACAATTTCCCGCGTATACAATTGATTGATGCGAGGAGCGACCTAACCATGGATGAGATCGATGTCATGTCACGAATGCTCGAACGGGGCGGAACCATGCTCGCAGAGACCTGCGAACGATGCGGCGCGCCCATGTTCAGGTATCAGGGAAAGATCGGCTGCCCGAGCTGCGATTTTAGAATGATGCAGGATGAGGGGGGGGAGGCTGAAAAAATCGGGAAACCCGAGAAAACACCGGAAGAGATTGGGGTGGAGGAGGCGATTACCGGAATCTCACTTCGTGATGTTATTTCAGGTAAAATCGCCGAAATCGCCGCTGATATGCAGAAAGAAACTGATCTTGGGCGCATACGCGACCAGATGGATTGTATCGAGCGAGGGGTCAGGATTCTGGGGTTACTCGGCTGAGATTGATCCGTTTATCACTCAATCGCTCGGTCACTCAACTACAAACTCGCAGTACGAGTCGCCTGCGCACATCTTCAGCTTACGGATGAGTTTTGATCTGCGATCGATTGCGTGCACCATACCGCGGGCATGGCAATTGCAGATGTTGTCAGGCGGGTAGATGCCTGCAAGCAGATCCGCGTACGGGCAATCCATGATTCTCAGCACGGTTTTTCCGTTTGCGTTGAGTAATTCGGCATGTATGCCGGAAAGCAGGCACATCAGTTCGAGCGTGGTCAGGCATGCCCCCGCGCCCCCGCCGCCATCCTCGCTCCCGCCCCTGCCCTCATTCTCCCCGCCGCCATCCTCGCGCAGCGCCTGCCCGTCCAGCAGCCCGACCGCATAGCAGGCATCATTGATGATCACATCCCCACCCTCTGATCCGGCTATTCTTTCGAGCACACGCCAGAGCACCTTGTCCTGAATGCTGCTCTTCTGCCACCTCTTCCTGGATGTGATCCCGATCAGCTTCCAGTTTCGGGCGAATGTCGAGTATCGGTCGGATTTGCGATGACTATCCATGGTATCTACGATTTGATCACCGAGTAGAGCATGATCAGAATGCCCGGTATCTCGATCAGTAATGCAAGTATGCGTGCAGTCGATTCGGTTATGTAACCAGATAGCAGCAATCCGGCAAGCATATCAAAATTGCTTCCGAATATCAGTACGAACATCCCAATGGCGAGTATCAACAGGTTCTTCTGGTGCGTATGGGTGTAAGCCTCGTATATGAACAGTATAAACGCGCCCCCGAGCAGATATACGATCGCGGTCAGTACCGCCTCAATGGTTGTGATCATGTTTGCCTCCCTGTATTCCTGTAATCCCTGTAACGGCACAAGACGTCTCCTTGTACCTCTTTGTGGTCAGAATGGTGCTTGAATCCAGAACTCCGTCGAATCCGTTGACCGCCTTTAGCACCCGTTCCTTCAGCGAATTGATGTCTTTGGTGCGCACCTTGATGAACAGGTCGTAGGGTTCGAGCAGTTCATAGATCTCAAGAACCTCCTCGATCTTTCGCAGCTGGTTGATGATCGCGATCCGCTTGGCGGATTCGATGTTGATCCCGATGTACGCCGTGACATTCTGTCCGACCATGCCCGGATCAAGGATGACCGTGAACCGTTCGATGGTTCGGGATTCTTTCAACCGGTTGATCCGGTTATGCACCGTCGAAGGCGCCACCCCCACAGCCTTTGCGATCTCTGTGCTGCTTGCACGGCTGTTGTCGCAGAGATGCCAGAGAATCGATAGATCGAGGTCGTCCATCAATTGTTATTCGTTTATCATGCCTGATAAGAATTTCGGGTGTCAGAGGCTGCCAGCGTATATGGCGCCGGATCAGAAACACGGATGCTGGTGGACAACCGTGAATTTCGCGAGTAAACGAATGTCACATGTGCGACAAGGAGCCGCATCACGGATTTTAGATATTGCCGATCATTCAGGAATGATCACCAGAATATTTTCGTTTTCGGATGGATTGTGAAAAAAGAACCCGGCGGCGCAAAAAAGCACCGCCAGTACCGCCTAACATATCTCGATCTGTCCGACCGCCGCCTGCAGGATCATGAGCGCATCGAGGGATGTGACCTGCCCCTATCCGCTCACATCTGCGGCGGGGATCGTTCGGACGGCTGCCGGCTGTGATCTCAAGCGCGATCACAGCGTCTGTGGTCGTGATCTTGCCATCACCGTTGAGGTCGCCGCAAAGCGCTCCAATGATAACGCTGCCGTTGTTCACTGTGGTCGATATAGAGCTTCCGTTTATATCGCCAACCATGACAATACCCGAAGATCTGCTTCCAATAGATGCCTGTGCTCTCCATTGCTACTGCGGTGACGCTGTATCCCGCCGTCCACTCGCTTAACTTCCGAAGATCATTGGTCATCGCCGAAAACTTCCTGATCTCAAAGATTGGGGGCTTATCCAGTGGTACATGCGCGGGTACACGCCATGACCATCGACTTATGGACATCAAGTCCGAGAGCAGCTCTTCAGGATTGGCCCGCATGTTACACCTCCTTCGAGATCGGGCGCAAGCAACCTCAGATATTGTAAGTTTGGTACACGTACCCTTCTAAAAGGGCAACATTCATGGGTACTAAATGGTTACCGGGGTCAGTTTGTAATGCGGGGTTTTGGAATAAACCGCCAGAAAGTAATCGACCCGTGTTGCCCGTCTCGTGCGTATATGGGGGTGGGGCGGGGCTTAAGGCATCCGACCGCATTTTCATGCTCATGGGTGTCCCGTGGGTCATGGGGGTTTTTATGGGATCTGGCGGTGTTTGTGGGGGTCTGGGGGAGTTGTTCGCTGTTTGAGGTGGAGATCCGGAATATTTGAGTCATACGCACGTGTGTTTGGGGTATTTTTCGACTCGACAAGAAGAAATTAAACGTCTCACCTCTGGTAAGTTAACCCCCCTCCCGGAGATACCCTTAAAACACTCCGGTCGATCTACAACATAAGATATGAAACGAAAGGAATTTCACGAATTAATATCCATCGAAAAGGCAGAGCGAATCCTTAAATCGATCATACACGGCAGCACCGAGGTCGCGGTGCTCGATCAGGCGTATCACCGCATACTTGCCGAGGACGTGGTTGCTGCGATCGATGTGCCGTCGTTTGACCGGGCAGATATGGACGGGTACGCTGTGCGTGCGGCAGATACATACACGGCACGGGAGGAAGAGCCTGTGCAGCTTGCAATAAAGGGTGTCATCCATGCCGGGCACGTTCCCGCGCTTTCCATCTCCGGCGGGGTCGCTGCCGAGATCGCAACAGGCGCGATGCTCCCGGATGGTGCGGACGCGGTCGTGATGGTTGAATACACCGAGCAGATAGCCTCTTCATCATCTTACGAATCTTCCGTATTGATCCGGCGGGCGGTCCACGCCAAGGAGAATGTGATGCGGACGGGCGCAGATATCAAGCAGGGAAACCGGGTGCTGTCACGGGGTACGCAACTCAGGTCAAGGGAGATCGGGGTTCTTGCCGCCATCGGGCGCCATGATGTCAGGGTCTTCTCCTTACGTGTCGGGATCATCTCGACCGGAACCGAACTTGTGCCCATCGATGAACGGTTGCAGGCAGGGCAGGTGCATGATGTGAACTCGCATACGATCTGTGCTGCCGTGCGTGAATGCGGCGCATCACCGGTTATGTATGGGATCGTCTCGGATGAGCCGGAAAAGACGGAGGAGACACTCGAAAAAGCGATTTTGACGTGCGATCTGGTTCTTACATCAGGCAGCACGTCTGCCGGGTCAGGGGATATCATGCCCCATATCCTGGAGGAGCATGGCGAGATTCTTGCACATGGAATCAATATCAAGCCGGGAAAGCCGATGATAATAGCAAAAATGGAAAAGCCAGTTATTGGGCTACCCGGATTTCCGACATCTGCGCTAAGCATGTTTCATTATCTGGTGGCACCGAGGATACGCGGGGTTCTTGGCTATAAGACCATAGTGAAGCGCAGTCAGGCTGTGCTTGGAACACGCGTCCAGTCTGCCGGGCGGCACCAGCTCCTGCCGGTTGCACTTGTTGGGGCTTGTGCGTTTCCGGTACAGCGGGGTTCTGGTGCAATCACCACGCTTGCATCGGCTGACGGCTTCATCGAGATTCTTCCGGATGTTGAGATCATGGAAGCAGGGGACCCAGTCGAGGTCGTGCTATTCGGTGAGCAGTCTGCGTCCGATTTCGTGCTCATTGGTACGCCACCTGATGTCGTGGACATGCTCGCCGGGATGCTGCCGTTTCGTGTGCGGGCGATCCATGCAGGCGTCACTGCCAGCATCGATGCCGTGCGAAATGGAATAGCAGATGCCGCCGCCGTACCACCCCATGCCGACAGACTCCCTGGTCTGCATGGTCCGCAGTTGCATGATCTGCACAATCTCTCGATCACACGCGGGACCCTTTCAGGGGATCATGGATGCCTGTTCGTGGTTCTGCAAGACCGGATGACTCAGGAGAAGATCAAAACGCTTCTCTCGTGTGTGTCCGGGGCAAGCGGATCAACAGACGATTCTGACCGCGACATGACCGCGACATGACAACGGTATGGCACAGACGCGAAGGGTCCAAGCCCGCGCCACCGATATATGCTTATACGTTCACAAACATCGAAATGATCACCATGCGCTTTGATCTCCATATTCACTCCAGCCATTCGAGGGACAGCAGATCGCCGATCGACTCGATACTGAAACACGCCGTGGATATCGGTCTTGACGGGATTGCGATCTGCGACCATGACACAACGAAGGGCGGGGTCGCCGGAGAAGAGCGCGCAAGGGAACTTGGTCTCCCACTGATCGTGATTCCCGGAATCGAGATAACAACGACGAAAGGGCACATCATCGCTCTTGGGGTGCGGGAGGATATTCCTCCGAAACAGACGCCGCAGGAGACGGTTGCGCGCATACGCGAACTTGGCGGCGTCGTTGTGGTGCCGCACCCGTTCAAGCGGTTGTGCCACGGCATCGGGGACTTCTCAGATCTGGACGTGGATGCAGTCGAGATCTTCAATTCGAGATTCATCACAGGGGAGGCAAACAGAAAAGCCGAGCGGATGGCGCTCGAGATGGGGATTCCCGCGGTAGCAGGAAGCGATGCACACGTTGTGCCGATGATTGGGTATGCTGTGACCGAGATTTCGGCAGAACGCAATTCGCAGGCGGTTCTGGATGCGATCCGCAATGGAAAGACCAGAGTTTATGGAAAGCGTACGCCCATCAAGATCTTTGCAGCGCAGATGATCCGGGGATGGTGCCGGCGAGTGAAAGAGATACTCGGAATCAAGGTGAACTAAAGCCTTGTTTGGTGGAGATTTTTTTATTTTCTGGTACATTGAAGGGGTCAAAATAGGTCTCAGTTTATAGGACACTACCAAAAATCTGCGGAATAATGAAAAGAAACGAAACTATAAAGTAGTTTCGAGATTGAAGCAGTAGGTGACATTTTAAGATGGTCAGACGTCAGGAAACACGGTATCAACGCCGCATATCCACAGAAACAATATCCGAACCCCACACGACCCCTCGCGTCCCGTCCACCTCGACAGGGTCACCGTCATGGAATATCGCAAAAGGGTCCTGCTCCAGCCGGTCCACGAGCGGGATATCGGATATGATCGCACCGACGGCAACGATCGTCTCTGCTGCGAGGTTGATCATGGCACACGGGGCTACATTGTTCTTTTTGAGGCTGTAGATCACATAAGACCCGACAGTGGAGCCTTTGCCATGAGGAAAGATGAAAACACGGTCTGCGATTGAGACGCCCTTCTTCGGATGGTCTTTTTCCATGATGATCCCGGTTTTAGGATCGATCCCTCCGAGAAACGATATCGGCGTCTCGGAGATGAGCACCTTACCTGAAGCAACCCCTTTCGAGACTGCGTGACCCGCAACCATCATAGATACTCCTCGATCAATCGCTTTGCCCAGACCAGTTTCTTTCTCTTGATCTCACCGACATCGGGATCGTCGTAATCGAACCCGAAGAGCGCAATACTCCTTGCATGGAACGTTTTTGCCAGAAAAACGCACCGATCCCCGTCTGAGAACCCGCCAAAGTTCCGGATGTTGTTAGACGGCTCTGACTGGGTCGTGCCGAGCACCCGTGCCCGCTCAAGACGCGGCACAACCGACCGAACCGCAGGGATGTTGTCGCCATGCGCATGTACCACCACGAAGGACCCTTTCTTGCTTGCAGAGACGATGTCGTCGATTGTTCCGTCCAGATCGGTCACGATCACGTCCGGAACCATCCCTTTCTCAAGGAGAACAGTCGTTGCGCCATCTGCTGCGATGATGATCTGATCCTGCCCGATCGATTGCAGGTCTGATGCAAGCGATGGCGCATTTCCGCACACTGCGACGGCTTTTCCTGATATGATGCCGCGAAGATCCGCAAGTGTGCCTGCGCTGCCGCCCAGCAGGTCTGATAGGATGCGAGCGCTCTTTTCATCCTCTGACCGATCAAAGCCGAAGTCTGCAAGGATTTCCGTGTAGAGCGGCTCCCATTCATCAAATTCCATGTCCGGATCATCGGTTGGGGGATGGTTAAGTTTTTCTATCTGGCAGAACCGGTTTATTATCATGGTCTTCAGGAAACGCACCCGCGCAGGTCTTGCAAAAGAGATGTTTCTCGAACGTATCAACCCGATCGAAAGAACAGAGCGCATACCAATCGAAAATGCCGCCAGCCGGATCCGTGCAGAGGATATTGTATCGGAGGTCGATGTCCCTGATCACAGACGCTCGGCGATGGATGGGTATGCTGTTTTTGCGGACGATACCACTGGCGCATCAGA
>JAUWHQ010000106.1 GCA_030605805.1 Methanosarcinales archaeon
TACCAGCGGTGCGGATTCGCTTTCCAACGGTCTCATCGCGGTCATCGATATCGACCCTGACATCTGGCATCGTGCGGGCGACGCCTTCAGCGTACTCGATGTGCCGGTCTGCTACCGGTATCAGCCGGACCTGTGTCGGAGCAAGCCACGTTGGCAGCGTTGGCACGCCACCCTCCTCCGATATTAGATGTGCCTTTTCGAGCAGCGCGTAGATGCATCGTTCGATTGCCCCGCTCGGAGAGCAGTGGAGGATGGTCGGGCGAAGTTTATCTCCGTTTTTGTCGGTATACCCGATGTCGTACCGCTCCGCATTTTCAACATCGATCTGGACCGTTGAAAGCGCACTGGCTTTGTTCATTGCATCGATATAGTTAAATTCAAACTTGATCACGAAATAAAAGAAACGGGAGTCCCATAGTTCGATTAGTACCGGCTTATCAACGATCTTGACCAGTTCTGTGATGAACTCCTGGTTCTCTGTGTAGAAATCACGCGTAAACCGGATGGCAACCTCGTAATCACGGTCCAGCCCGATATCTGCAAGCACATCCATGCACATCGCATACTGGTCCTTGAATTCCGCGATCGCATGATCCATATCGCTGCATAGCGTGTGCATGTCAGGCATCGTGAATGCGCGCAGGCGTCTCAAGCCCACCAGTTCGCCATGCTGCTCCCTGCGGAAGCTGTATCGGGTCATCTCGACCATCTTCAGGGGCAGATTCCGGTGCGAGATGGTCATGTCACGGTTCATCAAGAACTGCCCGAAACACGCTGCAAATCGCAGGAAGAACGACCTCTTGTCCGATTCTATCGAATACTGCCTTGCCGGGAACCGGTCAAGGTATTTCTTGAGTGTCGGGTGGTTCATGTCATACATGACCGGGGTCTCGACCTCGACCGCGCCGTGCTTTGCGACCGTATCAATGACATAATCCTCAAGAAGCCGCTTCATCAGGGTTCCTTTCGGATAGAACCGCATATTTCCGGAATCCGAGCCGGGTTCGTAGTCTGCAAGCTCAAGTCTCCTCATCAGTTCGACATGCGGGGGAATCCTATCTACAGCCCGGCTCTTTGAGATTTCATAGTCCAAAAACTTCTTTAAATCGATATGTTCTGAAAAATCGAACGTTTCAGCGGGCAAAAGCTCTCCATCCGGCGTGAGTATGTGCCAGTACGAAACCGCCTTCTCCTCTGATTTCAGAGCCTCTGATATGATCTCTTTCTCCTCTTTCTTTTCCTTTTTTCCGATTCGTATCGTTCTTGAGAGCTCGGATAGCGGATGTCCTTTGCAACTGATCTTGAATGCCTTGTACCAGCCGAATGGGGCTCTTTTGACTTCGTAATCGGAAGAGAGCGCCTCTTCGAGTTTCTTCAGCACATCGACCGCAACAGCCGGCTTTGACAGTTCCGAGCTGAGGTGCGCATAAGGATATAGCATCACGCGGTTCGTTTTCACCTGATCTGCCGCCTTTCTGATCTCGGATGCTGCGTTCTGCACAGTGCCGTCCGGATCTTCCTCATCATAAGACTCTACAGCGATAAAAGCGGTCAACACCTCCTCCATGCAGCCGCTTTTCATCGAGGATTCGATCTCCTCTGCGACAGGGGTGCGCTTCTTTGTCTCGTATTCGATATAATCTGAATGGATTAATAATAATTGCATGTTATGCCCTGTGTTAGATTGTCTCTCATGTTTATAAATATGGCTCTCGGCAGGGGTCGCGGAGGGTCGCTGACACCGGTTCAGATACATATTTATATCTTTGCAACTCAACAGATGGATCAGATCATGGGCTCGTGGTCTAGCTGGTTATGACATCGCCTTGACATGGCGGGGATCCTGCGTTCGAATCGCAGCGAGCCCATCACAGAGGGAGGGGGCGCGGGGAATTTTCAGTAAGGTTAATATATCAATTCATACCATTAATATCAATATTGCGAAAACGATTGCTACACCAGAAGGTTGCTACATGTCTGTTGACGATGTCATAAAAACAATCAAGATCGAGAACGTGGTTGCGTCCACATCAATAGCAAGTAAAATTGATCTCGAATATGTCGCGAAGACGATCGAAGGTGTGGATTACAACAAAAAAAGGTTTCCCGGGGCGATCTACCGCCTTGCCGATCCGAAACTCGCGGTTCTGGTTTTCGGGAGCGGGAAAATCGTTTGCACGGGTGCAAAGAAGATTAAGGACGTTGAAATCGGTGCAAAGAAGATTTTTGAGAAGCTTGAAGAGATCGGGATCAATACAGAGGGGCAGACCGAACTCGTCCTGCACAACATCGTTTCATCGGCAGATCTCGGATGCGTAATCAATCTTGATGCTGTTACGATGGGTCTCGGATTCGAAAACATCGAATACGAACCTGAACAATTCCCAGGGCTCGTTTACCGAATTAAAGACCCGAAATCGGTTGTTTTGCTCTTTGGATCCGGGAAGATGATCATCACTGGCTGTAAAAGTCCGGAAGATTCCAGGCGTGTCGTTATTATCATCGTAAACGCGCTTGGCGATCTTGGATTGATATGATTCCGATCACTGACAATCACATCCATCTTGATCGCAGGGGGAAGGGAATCTCGGCAGCAAAGGAATTTGCAAACGCCGGTGGCACGCATCTGATTCTTGTCTCAAAGCCATCCTGGACGCTTGGAGTGCAGGTAACAGAGCCGGATGGATTCAAACCCGTATTTGAGGAGACGATCGGTATTGCGCGTGAAATTAACCGGTCCGACATCGGAGTGACCGTGTTTACCGTGCTTGGGGTCCACCCAGCCGAGATTACGCGGCTGACTGATCAGGTCGGGCAGAAGCGTGCAGAGGAGTTGATGATCCGCGGACTTGAGACTGCAGAGCGGTTTGTTATTGAGAACGAGGCGATCGCCATCAAGACCGGGCGCCCGCATTACGAGGTCTCTGATTCGATATGGGATGCATCAGGGCGCATCATGGCTCATGGCATGGAACTGGCGCGTGATGCGGGCTGCGCCGTGCAACTGCATACCGAGACTGCGGACGCGGCAGTGATCGCCGATCTTGCTGCAATCGCAAGGAAGTCGGGACTGCCGCCTGAAAAAGTGGTCAAACATTATGCGCCGCCGATGGTGAATGTCTTTAAGCGCGAGGGCGTATTTCCGAGTGTGCTTGCAGGTAAGGG
>JAUWHQ010000167.1 GCA_030605805.1 Methanosarcinales archaeon
TTGGCACGAATACCCATGCCCACGATCCTGAGACCTTCCAGAGGTCGTACTCGGCTGTGACTGCAAGCCACCAGATCACGTACAGCAGCGTCAGCACATAAGGGACATACCAGCGAGGATATTGCAGGAGAAATATAAATATGCCCAGCGTGATATTCACCAGCAACACGAGATGCAGGAATGTGGTAACGCTCGTGCCGACCGCGACACTGGTACCGCCACCAGTCCCACCACCTTCATCAACGGGTTGCATCTGCTTCTTCAGATGCTCGATATTCGTGTTCATGACATCGAGACGACCGCTCATCATCTCCAGATCGACCTGAATCGATGCAGCCTCCTGAAGCACCGGCTCGATCTTCGGATAGATATCCTCAAATATGAGGTCTATGGACCTGGTATATAGCACAGCTCTCCTTACAAAGACGATCGCGCCATACAGCACTCCAACACCGATCATGAGGATGATCAGGTTGGCGATAAAGTTAGATTTATCAAAATCACCTGTGAGATTGAATATTATCGGAAATATCGACTCGTAGATCAGATATATCGATGCAAGGATCATGCTGAATACGCCGAACCTCTCAGGAAGTGAGATTCCGGTTTTCCTTGCCTGTCTGTCTCTATCACCTGATCGCATAACCAGAAACTCACGGTTCAGCCTACTTATACCTTGTTACGACCTTCTCGGGCTGAGGATATACATCAGTATGCATAAAAAGAAAATGATAAGTCCGAAGGATTTTATTGACTGGACAAGCTGCTTCACAAAGCCGTATTCTCTGCCGTATTTGGTGTACATCCCACCCTCGCGGGCATCCTCTATGAAATAACTGCCAAACGATTTGATCACGATTGGGTTGCCCCCGATGACCACAGCCTTCCCGCATATCTGATCCTCTGATACGGTCCAGTCGTCAGCCCGCTTCCGGGCATCGCCCTGTGTCCTGACCCCGCGCTCAGAAACGCCGATCGCCCGGTGGATCACCGGTATCAGCACCGAGTTTGTCTCAAACATGAGTATATCGCCCACCTGCGGATTGACATGGATGTTCTGGATCAGTACCAGATCGCCGGTCACGAGTGTCGGCTCCATGCTCCCTGAACCGACCACGGCAAAGAAGACTGTCTGGCTGTAAAAGAGATAAGCAAAGATCACGACGATGATAAGCGGTATCATTGTGCTGATGACGCCAGTCTCCTTCGTGGTCTCCCGGTAATGCCTCATCTTTGCATCCACCCTGTTGTTGTATGCACGGGCGTTTGCGGCGTTTGCAACATTCACGAGTTTATGGCGGGGCTCGCCTCTGACCACGGTTCGGTACGATGTGTAAAATATTGCCGCAAGGATGATACTGAAGATCAGCCCGGATGCGATGTTGCACAAAATATTCCAGATGATATCGATCCATAGCATGGTTTAGCCATCCGTGCTGATGAATGTGACATTGTCGCCTGTTGCGCCCATCTCACCGACCTGCCACTCGCCGCCTGGTTTGCCGCAGGCAAACTCGATCTTCTCATACCGTGTCCATGAGATGTTGACGCCTGATGATGTGTGGCAGCCGATGCATGCCTCGTTTCCCCCGACCAGCATCTCCTCATCAGTCTGATTGAGGTTGTTGTAGAACTCGCGGTGCGATGATATGGTTCTGTCGAGCGCACCAGCCACCCATGGATGGCAGTCGGTGCAGGCGATGGTCACTGCTGCATGTACAACATCATTTCGATCGTCCCATCCACCCTCGCCTGAAGCGTTGTTACCAACCTGATGGCAGCCGTAACACCGGTCGTTGATCGCATCCCCGCCCCAGAATGTTGCGCCGCCCGCATCACCGGGCGTGCCACTGTAGCTGGCTGATGAATTGTATAACTCCACATAAAGCAGGGAGTGCGGACCTGATGCCAGTTCAGCCATCTCAAGAAAGTGGCATTTATCGCAGGCAACGCCACGACCCTCCGGGTCATACCATGAATGCTGCCCTGAAAACATCGATAGAGCCTGCGGCAACATGAATATGCCGATTGCGATTACTGCGATGCAGAGGGTGATTGTTCTGACGGACATAAACGTAAAAAAAAGAAAAGGCGGGGTGGTAATTTACCAGTCCCAGCCTGACGAACTGTTGAATTCGCTTGCGTTCAGTCCAAGGTTGTCTGATGTGTTCCACGTCACATTGTAGCCCTTTCCGTCGCAGTCCACATTGTAACTCACATACTCGTTGCGTTCCCATGTGATGTTCACGCCGACGTGGGTATGGCATCCAAGACATGCCCGATTCTCATTCTGCAGATGCATGTCATCGGTCTCGTTGTTCAGATCTTCATAGAACGGCTTGTGCGCAGCCGAACCATTGCAGAGTTCGTCTACAACCCATGGGTGACAGTCGATGCACCAGACCGCTATCGCGGCATGTTGGTCATTGCGATGATCGTCCCATGAGCCAGCAAGAAGTGTATGGCTCGAATTGTTGCTGCCTGCCCTCTGGTGGCATCCGTAACAGCGATCATCATCTGAATTCGTACCGCCCCAGAAGTCGATACCGCCTGCGGTGCCGCCTGGTAACTCATTGGTGCTATAATTCATCGATGTGTTTACCAGCTCGGTATAGACCGTGCTATGCGGTCCGTTACTGCCAGCAAGTTCCTGCTTCTCGATGAAGTGACACTTCTGACAGGGGATCCCGCCGCTGAGCTTCGGATCGTACCACGAGTGCTGCCCTGCAAACATCGAGAGTGTCGATGGGAGAGCGAACAACCCGACTGCAATCACTGCGACCGATAACATCAGTACTTTGCTATTCATGTTCAGTTACTACCTCCTTCCCATTCTTCATCCGAATGGGAATTCTACGGCAGGATGCTCTATCACAGCAGACTTAAACCTTTCGATGATATTATACTATCGTCTCGATAATAGATCGACATCACTCGCGACGAGGATACTGACTCTATGCATACATCTCTTGCCCATGATGCTTGCCGATGAGCCGAGGGGTGCATGGCAGAAGAACTGTGATATGGTTGAAGAATCTGCCGGAATGGCATTAGCCATACGGCATGGGCTCTGGTAGCGCGGTGAAACGCGAGTCCAATCTGTCCGGCTCCCTCGCGCACACGCAACCTTTAAATCCATCAATCCAATATATGAGAACCATCTCAAAAATGGAAGATACCGTGATACCATGTCTCGTGAACCACTCAAACAACTGGCACTGATCGGCGCGCTCGGATCGACCGTCGCCATATCCTCTGCCGAACTTGCCCGACGCCTTGGGACGAGCCCGCAGACCGCATCTCGCAGACTGCAGATCCTTGAACAGGAGAATATGATCACAAGAAGGATGATTCCGAACGGTCAGGAGATTACAATCACTGAACAGGGCATACTCGCTCTGCAGAAGGAGTACCTTGAATACCAGCGGATATTCGGGGACGATGAGGAGATCAGATTGACCGGAGCGGTCTGCACCGGACTTGGTGAGGGAAGATACTATGTCACGCTCGATGGTTACCTGCGACAGTTCGAGCAGGAACTCGGGTTTACCCCATTTCCCGGCACATTCAACATCGAACTGGATCCATGGAGCATAAATGCGAGAAAGGGGCTGGATGCACTCGAATGTGTTGATATGGAAGGTTTTGATGATGGAACTCGGACGTTTGGGTCTGTTAAGTGTTTCAGAGTGAAACTCGGCGGCGTGGATGGCGCAATCGTCATTCCAAACCGAAAAAACTATCCTGATAACATAATCGAGGTCATAGCTCCGGTAAATCTTCGAGAACATCTGGATGTTAGTGATGGCGGCGAGGTGAAGGTGATATTATGCAGAACATAACAAAGGCGATCGATGCGATCAAAAAGAACGAAATGGTACTGATATATGATGCGGCAGACCGGGAAGGTGAGACTGATCTGGTGATGCCGGCAAAGTCGATCAGCCCGCAGGATGTGGCATACATGCGCATACACGGCGGCGGGCTTATCTGCACCGTACTGCCGGACGAGGCTTGCGCGCGTCTTGGGCTCCCGTTCATGGCTGACATCCTCAAGCGTTCACCAGATCTTGCGCCTGTTGCTAAAGGAGCTCTGCGTTACGACTCCCGCTCCTCATTTTCGCTCTGGGTGAACCACAGAACCACGTTCACAGGCATTCCTGACAGGGACCGTGCGCTCACCATGAGAAAACTCGATGAGATCGTGGAATCCACGATGCGCGGGGAGAAGACCAGTTTCTCAAGCGAGTTTCAATCTCCGGGTCATGTTGCGGTGCTGCGCGGTGCAAAAAACCTGTTAAAAGAGCGCAAGGGTCAAACAGAACTGTCGATTGTGCTTGCGATGCTTGCCGGCATCAATCCGGTTCTTGTGATCTGCGAGATGCTCGATGCCGGTACCGGGTATGCACTCACCAGAGAGGATGCAAAAAAATATGCAATGAAAAATAATTTAATTTTTGTGGATGGCGAGGAGATCGCATCCGAGTGGGTTGAAGGTTGAGTGCATCATGCACTCAACGCTTTCAATCGTTCGATGTTTCTCATCGCTTCCTGGGCTTCGATCTTCTTTCTATCTTCCAGTTTCGAGATAATGTGTCCGATAGGTACGTTAAGCGAATATACCTTGTATGGACGTCCTTTTCCTGGCTTCTTCTCGTCGGTTTCATTGACCCAGTCGCTTTCGCGCAGTTCTCTCATCGCGATGCTGACTTCAGGCTGTCTTAAGTCTGCGCCAACTTCGAGGTCCTTTGATGTCACCTTGTCAACACCCTTCAGATATGCCAGTACCTTGGCAGTATTCCGCTTCAGTCCTTGCTTGATCAGTATGTCTACGAACTCTTCATCATCGTCGTCCAGAACTTTCACCGATAAATCTTTCATGATATATCACCAATTGCGTATAAGGAATTATCATATATAAATCTTTTGCCTAAAAGAACTTTATACATATTGCATCTTCTGCGACGATTGCGGCTCAGCCGTGGCAGAATCAGCAACGAAAGTATGGAGTTTCATCGTGAACCAGGGGGCACCCTGATCGTCGTGAGGAGTTTGTCACGGCACAAACCCGGGCAAAGACAAAACCTTGATAAGTACCGCGCACGAAGTCCTTAATTGACCCGCTTTAACTCAGCCTGGTAGAGTGCGCGGCTGTAGTATGATCATGTGCAAATCGCACACATTACCGCGCAGACACCGCGATGTCCCCGGTTCGATTCCGGGAGGCGGGATTTAATGCCACGAACCGACAAAATTATTATCTGGCCCACTTATCTCGACAGCGCAGCGTCGAGAAGCGATGGGCGCAGAGTTACGAAACGATATGCCCTGAAATCGCCCGCACTCGATGAAATCACTGAAGCCGCCAGAACACTCGAGCTTGATCCGGTTGTCGAGCAGGATAAAGCATATCCGACATTCTGGTGGAAAAAAAGTGGGCGAGTGCTCGTCAAAAAAACAGGCACTCCGAAATCGTCCGTCCTGCGTGAGATCGGCTCGATAATAAAGGAGATGCGACGCACAGATTAATTTTAGGATCAGGTACGCTCCTGCAGCGTTTCCGCTTCCTCTACCAGACGCTTTCCGGATGCGACCTCGTCGATGCTGTGGACCGATGCACCAGAATCCTCTATCGTATGTTTGATCCTATCAAAATCGAGTCTATCACCCTCGACAGTGATTTTGACGTTCTCAGTCTTCTGATCAACCTCGTACAAACTTATATTCACGCCATCCACACCATCCAGCTTTCCAATCACGTTAGCGAGCTCGATAACCGACGGATTATGGAGCTTCAACACATCAAGAACTAGTCTTTTTATTCCAGTCATAATATTAGACATACGTATATATTGCTCGATACTCCGTATATAGAGGTTTAATACTTATAGGTTTCGCACCCCACATATCTATGATGATCGATCTGCATACCCATTCCATATTGAGCGACGGCGACCTGATACCGGCTGAACTCGTCCGCCGCGCAGTTACGCACGGCTATTCGGCGATTGCGATCACTGATCACGTTGATTTTACGAATATCGAATTTGTGCTGGATGCGATTAGAAAAACTTCGTTTTTGGAGGATGAATGGAATATTAAGGTCCTCGCCGGTGTAGAAATAACCCATGTCCCGCCCGGAAAGATCGCGCCGCTCGCAGATATGGCAAGATCGCTTGGTGCGGAGATCATCGTGGTGCACGGCGAGACCGTGGTAGAGCCAGTGGCTCCTGGCACGAATACCGCTGCGCTCCGGGCTGACATCGATATTCTGGCGCATCCGGGCATCATCACGCATGATGAAGCAGAACTTGCACGTGAAAATGGTATATCGCTCGAAATCACATCAAGAGCGGGGCACAACCTGACAAATGGGCATGTTGCACGGATTACAAGCGAAATCGGATGTGAGCTGATCGTGAACACGGATACACACGCACCCGAGGACCTGATCACCGATGAGATGGCATTTAAGGTGGCGGTGGGCTCAGGACTGGATGAGCGCGGTGCGTTGGCTGCGATCAGAACGAACCCCACACGTCTGGTCGAATCGGTGCGCGGATGATATTCTCGATTTGTTGCCGGAAGTTACCGGGATTACCATACAAGCCATTAAATCCCGCTCATCTCGCGCAGCGTCGCACCAAACTCGGATTCCACGATATGATTGACGCCCAGCGTTTTTGGGTGCAGATCGATCTCAACGATGACTGCATCATGCCCCATCTCTTTTAAGGGGAGCACCTGCCGCGGTCCGTTGGTGATTGATATGACCTTCATGTCTGACAGCGCGTCCATCGGAACCGCGTGCGGAACTCCTGATATGATCGCGAAATCGAATCCAGGATATTTTTCACCGATGATCTCGCCTGCCCGATTCCCTGTGACCGGATACTCGTCCAGTCCGCCGATGATCTCGTGAATCTCCACTCCTCCACTCTTCAGATCACGCAGGATATCCTCTGCATACCCCCTGATTCGCGGAAGACCGATATCCGTGCTCAGATTTGCGATATTGACAATCTCCGAACCGGAACCGATCTGCTTTGCAACCTCACAGACCGCAAGCGGGATGTCAGCAAACATGTATGCGGTCTCTTTCTTCGCATTCAGTATATTTATGCACTTTTTCCCGCCTTTTAATAATTCAATGACCTGTTCTGCGACTCTGTATTTGGTGTCGCCGCGGGATGGTTCAAGATACTCCTTGCTTGCTGCCCCGTGTCTCTGTTCGAGCAGGGTCGCCTCTTTGAGCAGGATCTTCTGCCTGTTTAGCTCGGCGTCATCGATGATGCCGACGTCCCGGGCTGCTTCAAGGGTCATGATCACCCCGTGGGTGTTCTCATGATATCCTGCATGTACCTCGACCACGATGACTGGAATATCGGTGTCAACATCCTCGATCGCCTGATGGAGGTCCTCGCCTATGATCATGCTGGTGCATGTCCCGACGATCCCGATGCGCTTTGGATGCCAGAGGTCGATCACCTTCTCAAGCATCGACGCAAGCAGTTCGCGGCCGCCAAAAACAAAATCGGTGTCGTCCATTGCTGTCGTGACCACCCGCAGATCGTCCTCCTCAAGGAGGCGGGCGTGCTTGAACGAGCAGCCCGGGGGTCCGTGCAGAATCGCAACATCGGCATCCAGATCGCGCAGTGTGTACAGCGCAGCAACAATCGCACTCGGGCGCGGGTGCATTATCCTGATATCGTCCAT
>JAUWHQ010000037.1 GCA_030605805.1 Methanosarcinales archaeon
TGTCAAGGTCTGCTTTGTTTGCAACAACCACCTCATGGTACGCATCGTACATCGCAGGGCGGATCAGCAGATTGAGTCCGGCATCCACGCCCACAAAATTCCTTGCCGACCTCTTTGTGGTGTTTACGCCCGTAAGAAGAATGCTTGCATCGCCGACGATGTATCTGCCAGGTTCAAGTATCAGTTTCGGGGAGATTCCAAGACTTTTCGAGCGCTCATCATATATCGGAAGGATTGCACCTGCGAGATCGCGGGGGGTTGGAGTTTTCATCCCCTTCTGGTACGGAATGCCAAGCCCGCCTCCGAGATCAACGAATTTGAGATCAATGCCAAGTCTCGTGATCTGTTCCACCAGATCCATCATCTTTTCGACTGCCTCTCTGAAAGGAGCGACATCGGTGATCTGAGAGCCGATGTGGCAGTGTATACCGACCGGACGCACCCCCTGGAGTTTTTTTGCCTCGTTGTACGCCTCCACCACGTCAGCGTACCCGATCCCGAACTTGGAGGTCGCAAGACCGGTTGCGATCTTCGGATGGGTGTCGGAAGAGACATCAGGATTGACCCTGAATGCGACGTCCATCGTTTTGCCGGATTCGAGAGCAAGATTTGAGAGCGCATACAGTTCGTGCAGCGAGTCCATAGAGACGCGTACTCCGGCATCGATCGCCATCCGGAGTTCACGCGCGGTCTTTGAGTTGCCATTGAAGAGGATCCGGTCTGGCGGGATGCCTGCAAGGAGCGCTGCATAGAGTTCGCCGTCAGAGAAGACGTCGGCGCCCGCGCCTTCGGACGCAAGGATCCGCAGGATCGCAAGATTCCAGTTCGCCTTTGCTGCGTAGTAGATATCCGCATCAGGGAATGCTCCCTTAAATGTGCGGAAGTTCCTGCGCACACGGTCCTCATCGATCACATACAGCGGCGTGTCATACTCCTGTGCAAGCGAGACTGTATCAATGCCGCCGATGGTGAGATGGTGGTTTTTTATGCCGAGATGGTCGCTTATCCGGGACATCGGTGCTCCTCAAGTATAAGATTTCAGAGATATCGAAAGAGACGTCAGTTCCAAACTACTTAAGAGTTTTCGAAAAAAGATGGATACATTTCTATTTTAAAAAATATATGGTAAAAATGTTAGCCGAGGGCACCGCACAGATGTTTTAACATATTTGAGCACCTAAGTTACCCATCATGAAATACGTCACCGGCGGGGTCATGACCGAGTATCTGGCTGCGGTTGGGGCGGCAGAGCAGGTGGAGCGCGAGATCGCGGAGACGGATCAGGAGATTGATGCGCGGGTGTATGCGTTGTACGGGCTGGATGCGGAGGAGATACGGGTGGTGGAAGGGCGAAAACGGTATTTTTAGATGCGAATAACTTGGCTAAATTTGTCTTAACTCTTTTTCAAGTTCTTCAGATTTCTTTTTAGAAAAATACCTTATTTCTCCGTATTTTTCCCACCCGCTATATCTTTCCACGAATCCAGCCACTACAACCACCTACCAAGTCACTGACCTCGGGCTGCAAGCCCGGAGCATCAGGATTGATGCTCGGAGAATCTATCAGCTTTAGCTCTGATAACTGCCAAGCACAGCTGCAGTCAGTTCTTGGGTTCTTCAGCCGATTGGATCACCGGAGACTTACCATTGTTATTTCTCGCTGATCGATTTTGCCAAAAAATACAACCCAACAAGGACTAATCCAAGCTTGATTAATTCTTCTATGGAACTATCCTCCGCCGAAGGTTGCTCTTTTGTTATTAAATAACGTAATTCAGATTCTTCCTTTTTGGCTAGAGGTAGAGAGCTAAATTTAGATTTACCTAAAAGATACTCTAACCTTTCGGTTTCTTGAGGTGTCAAGTTCATTTGCCCTCCTCCCTAAAAACTTTTTCAGCTCGTTCTAATCCCACTCTTTCAAAAATATCTTTGAATGGCTCCAGCATTTCTATTTTATGCTCCAAGTCCTTGAGTCTAGATTCCAGTTTTACGCGGAAAGTCGTATATCCTATAAATACCGTCAAAATTGCGCCAAATAAACCGCCAATAAACGTTGTTAATATTGTTTCAGTGAGTTCCATAGCACACCCTCGAAAATCGTTTGGTGATTAAAAATTATTTCCATAAACTTAATAGAACGTCCATAATATTTAATTTTATAGGTGAACATGGCTTGTCCAATTCGCAGTCACCAAACCCCGCACTTGAGTGCAGAGCCGGTATACCGCGCTTTCGCATTGCCTTTGGCGACGCTTGCGTATTCGGCTTTGCTGCCGATGTTTCGTATATGATCAGTCGAAAGCGTTGCCGTGTGTCGATCATGGTAGAGTCCTCCCTCCTCTATGAGTAATACCATAGAACTCAGCCTATATAAAAGCTCTCTAAAAGTGGGGTTATCAACACCGCACCGATGTCTTAAAACTTATGACCACCAAAAGTACTCCACATGAAATACGTCATCGTCACCGGCGGGGTCATGAGCGGTCTTGGAAAGGGCATCACCTCCTCATCCATCGGAAGAATCCTGAAGGGCAAGGGGTACGAGGTAACAGCGATCAAGATCGATCCGTATATCAATATCGATGCCGGAACCATGAATCCGTTCCAGCACGGCGAGGTCTTTGTACTGAAGGACGGGGGCGAGGTCGATCTCGATCTCGGCAATTACGAACGGTTTCTTGACACCGAACTGACAAGCGACCACAACTTAACCACAGGGAAGATATACAAGGCGGTGATCGAAAAGGAACGGAGAGGCGATTATTTAGGAAAAACAGTGCAGATCATCCCGCATATCACAAACGAGATCAAGGAACGAGTCAGAAGCGTGGCAGAGGCAAGCGGAGCAGATGTATGCTTAATCGAGATCGGCGGCACGGTCGGAGACATCGAGTCGATGCCATTTCTTGAAGCGGCGAGGCAGATGCAGCGGGAGGAGGCGGCGTGCGATCTCGCGCTCGTCCATGTGACGCTTGTCCCGATCGATGCGCAAGGAGAGCAGAAGACCAAGCCGACCCAGCATTCGGTGAAGGAACTCAGGGAACTTGGTCTTTATCCGAACATCATCGTCGCGCGATGCGCATCCATGCTGCCAGCAGCGGCAAAGGAAAAGATCGCTCTCTTCTGCGATGTTCCGGTGAACGCGGTCATCAGCGCTCCTGATGCCAGGGATATTTACCACGTTCCGCTGATCTTCGAGAAAGAGGGGCTATCTGATTATCTTATGGACAAACTCGAACTGGACGCGAGTGATAGCCAGTCCGGATGGAAAGAGCTGGTCGAACGGATGGATATGACCGATGAGGGCGGTAATCGAGTATCCATCGCCGTTGTTGGGAAATATACCGATCTCAGGGATGCCTACACAAGCATCAGGGAATCGCTCAAGCACGCAGGGATCGCGTGTGGTTGCAAGGTCGATATCGAATGGATCGACTCGGATAACCTGAAAGGCACCCCCGGGCAGGTTCGGGAGTCTCTTCGAGGATTTGATGGGATACTTGTCCCGGGAGGTTTTGGCGAACGCGGGATCGAAGGGAAGATTTGTGCGATCGAGTATGCCAGAACAAACAATGTACCGTTTCTTGGACTCTGTCTTGGCATGCAGCTTGCGGTAATCGAGTTTGCAAGGAATGTGATCGGATGGCAGGACGCGAACAGCTCGGAATTCGGTGATACCACGCATCCGGTGATCGATCTGCTGCCAGAGCAGCATAACATCCTTGATATGGGCGGAAGTATGCGTCTCGGGAACTATGAGGCGGTGCTTCTCGAGGGGTCGCTTGCACACCTGCTGTACGGCAGTCTGAAGATCGTAGAGCGACACAGGCACCGGTATGAGGTGAATCCGGAGTATATCGATGAGATCGAATCAAACGGCATGATCTTCTCCGGGAAAAACAGGAACCGGATGGAGATCGCCGAAATTCCTTCGTGCAGGTTCTTTATCGGATGCCAGTTCCATCCGGAATTCAAATCGAGACCTGAAAATCCTGCGCCGCTCTTCAAGGGGTTTGTCGAGGCTGCGATCGGGGCGTGAACTGCGGGGGAAAGGAAAGTGGAGCGGAAAACCCAGGTATCAGAGCATATTACCGCCCCCCGGTTCAAAATCGTATCAGGTATTTCAGACGTACCAAAGCCCGAGCCACCGGAAATCATTAAAACCAATCCAAGCGTAATCATTAGTTAATGGATAACAGAACATCTGGTCTCACCGATCCGGGAGACCTGCGGCACCCTGCATGTCCGGCAAGGTATGAGGGGCTTTACGGAGACGTGGTGTCATGAAACGTACCGGACCGGGATATAAAGACCGCATCAATGCCCATAATGCGATGCTTGCGGCGATCATTCTCTTCAGCGTACTGTTTCTGGTCATGCTCATCGGAATGCTCATACCGCTGCTCAAACCGGGCGCAGTCCTTGATGCGACATGGTTCAACGGACGAACAGCGCTTCCAACGCTTGTTCTGGCGATGATGCTTGGTGTCTGCCTGCTCATCTCGGATATTGCTCCATTAAAGATCGTCGGCGTGGTTATGGCGGTGATTCTGGCAACCGTGATCTTTGTGGTCGTCTCCCCGCTTGGGAATCTTCCAATCGATGCATCGACGCCGGTACTCGGGTTTGCCATGCTTGCGGTATTCCACAGAATATATCGAGTATGTCGGGCAGGATCCGGGGCGACGCTTCGCAGCATAAGCCCGCACATCATTCATCTCGGCATCGTGCTGATATTAATCGGCGTGGTCGTGAGCACGAACACAAGGATCGATGGATCCGAGGTGATCAGGGAAGGTACTCTCGGCACATACGCGAGGCAGCCTTATGCGGTCAAGGTCACAGGGATAGGAAGTCAGTACGAGGGCGCGCCTTATGGAGAATACCCGGGATCGTCGTATGTGACGCAGGTCGATTTTGAGTTGTATTCGGGCGGCAGACTGATCGACCGCGACGAGGTCAAATACATCACCGATTTCAAGTGGGGGCAGTCGTATGCCACGAACTATGTGTACCGGTCGCTCACCGAAGAGGTCTTCATCACCACGAAATGGAGCGAGGGTGATAGTGCCAATCTGTACATGCGCACCGCGCCGTGGATCACAGCGGTATGGGGCGGCATCATAATAATGTCGGTCGGGATCGTCCTGCTCATGTATACCGTCCGAACAAAGCGGGCAGCACCGGGTAAGGTCAAAAAAGATGGCAGGGGCGGTAAAAAAATCAGAAACGGTGGAGATGATGGAGATGATGGGAGCGACATCGACCAGAAGTATGAGCGTTTGCTGCGCACCGAACTTGACAGAATGAAGCAAGCGAGAAAATGAAGAAATGAAGAAATGAAGACGATCATCATCGGCGGCGGGTTAACCGGACTTGCAGCAGCGTACAAACTGCTCAAAAACGGCGTTTCTGATGTGACAATCCTTGAAAAGGACCCGGAGCCCGGCGGGATGGCTGCAAGTTATCATATCAGTGATTATCACATCGAAAAGTATTATCATCACATCTTTGAGAGCGACACTGAACTGATCAACCTTATGGCAGATCTGGGGGTCGGAAAAGACCTGCAATGGCTCAAAGGCACCACAGGATACCACATCGATGGAAAAATCTATCCGATGAACACGCCGCTCGAACTGCTGCGATCCCCGCTCTCGATCTTCGATCTGATGCGGCTTGCAGCAATCGTTCTTGCGATCAAACGGAAAAAGGATATCTCCGGATTCGATGATGTGACAGCAAAGGAGTGGATCCTCAAGAATGCCGGAAACTCGGTGTACGAACGGTTTTTTGAGCCGCTCCTGCGAAGCAAGTTCGGGAACAACCATGACCTGGTGTCTGCTGCCTGGTTATTCGGGCGCATCAGGATCAGGTCGAACCGTTCGGCAAGCGGGGAGCGGCTCGGGTATCTCATGGGCGGATTCTACCGTTTTGTAAAACGGCTGACAGACTCGATCACCTGGATGGGCGGCGAGGTCAGGACAGGCTGCGAGGTATCAGAGATCGTCATTGCCGGCGATGCCATAAGCGGCGTATCTGCGGGCGGATACATGGAATGCGACGCTGTGATCTCCACAGTCTCGCCACACGCATTCTCCGGAATGGTTCGGACGGGGGGATTTCGGGAGATGCTCGATATCCCGTATCAGGGCACCGCATGTGCGCTCTTTGGCATGGACAAACCACTGCTGAATGATACATATTGGCTAAATATAAAATCCGATGTGCCTTTTGGTGCGGTGGTCGAGCACACGAACTTTCTTCCGGTGGCAGACTATGGCGAGCATCTGGTGTATGTGACCGCATACTTCCAGGACGCGGATGATCCGAGATGGCGGTGCACGGAGCAGGAAGTCATCGACTCGTACTTAAACGGGCTTGAGAGGCTGTTTCCAGATTTTAGCCGAAGCAGCATTCGGTGGTGGCGGATTGCGCGGCACATCGATACCGCGCCTGTGTACCTGACAGGCTACGCACGAAACATCCCGCGCTATTCGACCGATCTTGCCGGACTATATCTTGCCGGCATGTTTTCAGGCGCCAATTATCCCGAACGGAGCATGAACGGCTCGATTTTGGCGGGATTTGGGTGCGCTGGGGAGATCATGGGGAAGATGGGGGCTGTGTGACTTCATCAAATGTTCCCGCGCTTTCTGTGCGGCAACACCCGGGTGTGATGCTGGTATGACCCCTTGATTTCAACTGGAGAATGGCAACCGGCAGCCATGATCCACCATGCCGCTTGCTGTACAGATGTTACATCGAATATGTTTACGAGTCTTTTTTGGCAAAATGGGACTGTCAAACCCAAACGTTGGTGCTCGAATCGAAATCCAGATGTTCAAATCTGTTGCAGCCGGACATGAGACCTGGGATCGAGAACAACTTCAAAACAACGCCAACACGATGGTGGCACGGCAGTCCCGATCGGGTGATAACGTAATATATTCGAACTCGCCACCCAATGATAATCCCTGTTACCACCCCACAAAAAAACACATCCAACCCACGCGACCCCCGACTTTCATGTTCATTGTGATAGGTTCATGAAGCCCCAGCCGCGCCACCCCAGAACGAAGGGGCTGTCCAATAATTAGATATTTTGCGAAAATGACTGCTTATTTTTGATATAACGCCCTGTTCGAGCTTCTTTTTATCGAGACTTTGAATTGTTAGACAGCCTCTGAATTCGGGCGCATCCACCGATTCAACCACACCTTTCACAACTCTCATTCATTGTGTTTTTTCTTCTGGCGGCGATACTCGTATTTCAGCGGTGAGTCCTGTTGATGTCGCTATTTTAATCTCATATTCTGTTTCAGATTGCCATTCGCAGATTTGTTCTGTCTCTTTGGATTTTTCTGGGCTAATTTTAATACTCTCTTCGATAACATGCCCATTTATATATATTTTGTCCACCTTAATCTCGGAATCTCCCCCATTCCTTATGGTAATGGCAATTTTCTTAGGGTCAGGGAGGAATCTTACATGTTCAATACCAATCATGGCAGCAGCTTCAGCCCGTTTTACAGCGACTGCTCTGGTTCCAAAGTAGAATGCGATAACAATACCGGCAAGCTGGATATACATCGTAGTAACATCATTGTCAGGAATGTCATATTTAATGGATAAAACCATCAGTATGGTGAATCCCACGACGAACGTCCCTGCGATAGCTCTTCTCATCTCACCCTGGTCAAGCTTTTTATCGGCTCTAAAGCCAAGGAGAATCATCCCACCGAAGATTAAAAGTATAACAAGTGCAGCAATCAGTGAATCTCTATCTGAAATCAGTGATTTTGATGCGAAGACCTTTACTGATGATGTAGAAACGTTTGCTGTTGACGTGGAAACATTTGCTGTTGATGTGAGAAGATCTGCAGTTGATGCAGAAACGTTTGCTGTTGACGTGGAAACATTTACTGATGATGCAGAAACATTTGCCGTTGATGTGAAAACATTTGCAGTTGGTGCAGAAACGTTTGCTGTTGATGTGTTTATACAAACGGTTTCATTGGTATTATTTGCTTGAGCAACTATCGGTAAAAGCATGCACAACACGAAGAGAACCGCTCCTACTCTAAAAAAGCTCTCTCCCAGATTCTGTTTCATGTCGATAACCTCCATGAGATATCACCTCTTATTCAAAGTCGCTAAACCCCGGACTTAAGTACGGAGCCAGTGTAATCGCGCCCCTGCGTTCGGCTTGTCCACTCCGATGCTACGTATATGATCATTCAGAAGCGTTGCCGTGTGTCGACCGTGGCGGGGTTCTCTACGCGCCATACACAACAAACTCGAATCCATCACATATAAAACCACCCCAGATAACCGGGCTGTTACCCCGACGCTGGCGCTCAAATCAGTCTTCCTGTGGTACGCCCCGGACTTCGTGAAACGCCGCGGACATTGGGCACAACCATGAGTTACCGCCACAGATATATAACCTCCTTCCCAGATAGGGTATGCAATGACCAATGATTACGATGTGATCATCATCGGCGCCGGTCCGGCTGGCATGTTCGCAGCCGATGAACTGGCTGACTCTGATATGCGTGTGCTGGTTATCGATGCCGGGCGGGACATCGGCGACCGCATCTGCCCGATGGATAGGACCAGTGTCTGTGCGCACTGCACGCCCTGCGGGATTATGTCTGGCGTTGGCGGTGCGGGCACATTCTCGGACGGAACCTTAAATCTGCGACCTGATATCGGC
The DNA here is from genome assembly GCA_030605805.1 of Methanosarcinales archaeon. Taxonomy (GTDB): domain Archaea; phylum Halobacteriota; class Methanosarcinia; order Methanosarcinales; family Methanogasteraceae; genus Methanogaster_D. Next base: position 8,720 of record JAUWHQ010000037.1, read on the forward strand.
GGGGATCTTGCCATGCTGACCGGCAGCCCTGCGGAAGCATGGGACCTCGTCCGTCATGTGGACGAGGTCTTCCTGAAGTACGGGGCGCCCGATGTGCTCAACGAGCCCAATACAGGGGCTGTTGAGAGCCTGAAGCGGCGTGCCGCATCGGTAGGAGCGCGGTTCATCAATATACCGCAGCGGCACATCGGATCAGATAACGCGCCCGTTGTCATCAAGAACTTCAAGGAGGACCTTGTCAGGCGAGGGATCGAATTCTTGCTGGAAAGCAATGTCGCCAACCTGTCCACCGATGACAATACCTGTAACGGCGTGGTGCTCGAGAACGGCAAGACCATCACGTCGGGTTACGTGATCGCTGCACCTGGCAGGATCGGCGCGAACTGGGTGAACTCGATGGTCGAGACGCACGGCATCGCTGCCAGATACGGGAGCATCGATGTCGGAGTGCGTGTCGAGGTCTCTGCGATCATCATGGACCCGATCACGCACATCAACCGCGATCCGAAGTTCCATATCCAGACCAACCGCTACGATGATTTTGTCCGGACATTCTGTACGAACGAACACGGCTTTGTCGTCAAAGAGGAGTATCCCGGATTTATAGCCACGAATGGGCATTCTATGACGAACAAACAGTCGGATAATACGAATTTCGCATTCATGGTCAGAATCGCTCTCACACACCCGATCGAGAACACAACCAGATACGGCGTCTCGATTGCGAAGCTTGCGACGACCATCGGAGGCGGAAAGCCGGTGTTGCAGCGCATGGGCGACCTTCGGAGAGGCAGGCGATCGACAGAGGATAGGATCAAGCGAAATCAGGTCATAAATACGCTCAAGGACGTGACCCCGGGCGACATATCGATGGCGCTTCCTCACAGAATCGTGATGGACATCATCGAGGGGCTCGAGGTGCTAAACAAGATCATACCCGGAGTTGCATCCGATTCAACGCTTCTGTATGCTCCGGAGATCAAATTCTATGCAATGGAGATCGATGTTGACCGAAACATGGAGACCAGTATGTGCAATCTCTTTGCAGCGGGCGATGGCACCGGACTTTCCCGGGATATTGTCAATGCCGCCGCAACAGGTGTGCTTGCCGCAAGAGGGGTTTTGAAGGGCAGGTAGCCAGGGGACGCGGGGGTTACATCCGTTTTGCAGGCTTATGGCTAATATAATTTCCCGTTCTTCCAGAAAAACGATTTGTCCGGAGGTCGGCTGAACATGTTGAATACGCTTGGATATAGTTTCGGATATTTTGCCTCGTTAAGCGGGATGTTGAACATCTCACCAGGCTCATCATCCTCGCCACCCAGTCCGATAAGAATATCGATTATTATAAGTATTTATAGGTCTTTAATACTCCACCATGTCAAAGCGGACGGTGGCGAACCTCTATGGGATCAAGGGGGTGTACAACAGACATGTTGCGAAACACCCCCCTCCACAAGAATCATGCACTCCACCTTCCCGTACAGCACCCTCAATTCAGCAGAACTTCAGATGATAATTCCACAACCCACAGGATACCAACATAACTTTGTCATCAAACCCATCTTTTCTGTTGCGAAACTTATCAGAAACTA
>JAUWHQ010000124.1 GCA_030605805.1 Methanosarcinales archaeon
ATGGAACCGAAAAAACATGAGAAGAAACAGGACACGAAACCCGAGAAAAAGTCGCAAACCTCGTTGTTCGATTTTTGATCTATGGCGGTGCGCAGGCATATATGCATGGTATGTATAACCTATATATTTATGGGGGCAATCCATACATACCTCGATTGGATATATCACCTCTCGGTGACATACCCGTGAAACAACCAATTACAACACCGGGACTTTCGCCACGTAGAACCGTGGCGGTGGTTTTACTGATCGCTGCGATCACAGCATCGCTACTTGGATCCGGCTGTATCGACAGTACGAACAACAATCATGAAACGGAGGGGACGAGCGCATCGCCACTTGAACTGCAGGTCGTAGGTTCAACAACGGTTCTTCCGATTGCCGAGGAGTGCGCACGCGTCTTCATGGAACAACGTCCGGGCGACAAAGTGTATCCAATGGGCGGCGGATCCTCGCACGGCATAAAGTCGGTTGCAGACGGCACCGTAGACATCGGGACTGCATCACGTGACCTGAAAAGTTCCGAAGAGGAAGCCTATCCAAGTCTCGTGATGCATGGCGTTGCAAAAGACGGCGTTGCGGTCGTGGTGCATCCGGAAAGTCGGGTCAGCGATCTCACGATTGAGCAGTTGCAGGGCATCTACACAGGCAGGATCACGAACTGGCAGGATGTCGGTGGTGAAGATTCAGAGATTGCAGAGGTCTCAAACGAGGGTATCATACGACGTATAGTCAAATTTTTCAACTGCGGTGAAGACTCCGGTATCATGGTAGTCTCGCGTGAGGAAGGCTCCGGAACGAGGGACTGCTTCGAGCAGACGGTCATGAAACCCACAGGAAAGGAGATTACAGACCATGCGATCATTCAGGACTCTAACGGCAAGATACGGACGACGGTCGCCGGAAACAAAGCCGGAATCGGATTCATCTCGCTTGGATATGTCGATTCAAGTGTGAAGGCAGTCGCACTCGATGGTGTCCAGCCCATGGTCGAAACCGTCCGGCGTGGCGAGTACGCGATCTCGCGGACGCTTCTAATGATCACGGACGGCGAGCCGGACGAGGATGAGCAGGCGTTCCTCGACTTTGTGTTTTCAGAGGAGGGGCAGAGGATCGTTACGGATGTGCATTTCATACCTGTGAATATATGAAGTACGCGAAGCAGATCGCCGATCAATTGATAAACACCTGCGGCAACACGGTCCAATCATGATTGCAATCATCGATTATGGGATGGGAAACCTCAAAAGCATCCACAATGCACTGACTACGGTTGCCGGAAGCCCGGTCATCATACCGGACAGCAGAGCCCTCGCCGGTGTCGATGCCGATGCCATCGTCATCCCGGGCGTTGGTGCGTTTGGCGATGCGATGCGCAACCTGTCACCTTTTGCGGACGCATTATTCGATCTGGTAGATTCGGGCATGCCCGTGCTCGGAATCTGCATCGGGATGCAGGTGCTATTTGACAGGAGCGAGGAGGGCGATGCTGCCGGATTCGGACTGATCAGGGGCGACGTTGTCCGCCTGCCGGACAGTGTCAGGATCCCGCAGATGGGCTGGAACGAGCTTACGATACGCCGTGACTCGGATCTTCTCGCGGGAATCGAGGACGGCGATTTCTTTTATTTTGTGCATTCGTATTACTGCGTCTTGAAAGACGAGAAGGCAGTCGTTGCAACGACCGATTATGGTGTGGATATGGCTGCGGTCGTGGAAAAGGACAATATCCATGCGGTTCAGTTCCATCCTGAGAAATCGAGCAAGAAAGGGCTTGTAATCCTGAAAAACTTCGTAGAGATGACCAAATGTTAGCAAAAAGAATTATCCCGTGCCTTGACTGCGATCTTGGAGTTCCACGAGGGCGGGTCGTGAAAGGAGTCAAATTCAAGCAGATCAGGTATGCAGGCGTCCCATGGGAGCTTGCCGAGGAGTATGATAGGCAGGGCGCAGACGAACTGATCTTCCTTGATATCACTGCCTCGCACGAAAGAAGGGAGACGATGGCAAAGGTCATCGAAAAGACCTCTGAAAACGTGTTTATACCGCTTACGGTCGGCGGCGGCATCAAAAGCCTCTCGGATGCCAGGACCGCATTCAATGCCGGGGCAGACAAGGTCTCGATCAACACCGCCGCGCTGAAGAACCCCGGACTGATCGGCGAGATCGCGGAGTACTTCGGAACGCAGGCGTGTGTGGTGGCGATCGATGCCAAACGGAGGTACGGGCACGAGCGCGGTCGGGTGGTGGTCGATACCCCGGATGGCGAATGCTGGTTCGAGTGCTCGTTCTACGGCGGAAGGGAGTTTACGGGCATAGATGCCATCCAGTGGGCAATAGAGGCGGAAGAGCGGGGTGCAGGAGATATCATGCTCACAAGCATGGACAGGGACGGCACAAAGGACGGATTTGACATCGAACTGACCGCTGCGGTCAGCGACAGCGTGAATATTCCTGTGATCGCATCAGGTGGCTGCGGAAGCCCAGGTCACATCCTTGAGGTGCTGAAAGAGACGAATGCGTCGGCAGCCCTTGCTGCAAGCATCTTCCACTTCGGAGAGTATACGGTCGCTGATGTGAAGGAGTATTTGAGGAAAGGCGGGGTGTATATGAGGTTGCAGGCGCGATCATGAAAGACCAAAAACTGGCTCTCTGATATCTCGCGTGGCAGTGGACCAAAACTTCGTCAAATCAACCATCTGTTCAGGCACCCGGGTATTGGTAACGGATGAGTTTTTCTTTTTTTCTGGTCAGTTGAAAAATATAATGAACCGCGGATAAACGCAGATGAACGCAGATTTGTTAACCGGGCATCTGCGTCCATCTGCGTCCATCTGCGGTTAATACAGTTGAAAGAAGCCATAGCAACCAGAAAGTAATAAAAATTCACTATCATCGAGGGATATTCTTTATTTACTTGATTTATGATGGGATATGTGCAACGCGAATCGTCAAAGAGCCCAAAAACTTTGACTTCGCCACGATCTCCTTCACCGCCTGTTTGCTCCGAAAGTAGGTGGTGCATTTCCATACTCATGGGTGCCCCGGAGGGTCGTGGGGCTTGGTATACTAAGCCACATCACTTTTTTGTAATTTTATGAGTACAAGATTGCTGAAAATGTAAAAAAATTCGAAGAGAAGTTCTGAATAGGAAAAATGTAAACGATGTTATGAACCTTTCCACATAGACACTCGATCCTATTGACTTTGGTGAGCCACAAAGATATGAATGTGGTTAGGGTATATAATGTTCTCTAATCTAACCTGCCGATAAGATGCAGATTACCGAAAGTCATGTTTATAGGACACTACCAAATATTGGGATCGAACCAACAACTTTACAATCGGATACCTCGCATAGATGCTCACCATGAAATCGAATTACATAATGCTTGTATCGCTGCTGGTGGTTGCGACGCTGTTTGCCGGATGCATCGGAGATGACGAAACAGATGTTGCACCAACGCCAACACCGACTCTGGCGCCGGAACCAACTCCGACCGTGATACCAACGCCAACACCGACTCTGGCGCCGGAACCAACTCCGACCGAAACAGTCCCACTCAACCCGCCTAAGCCTATATATCTTGATAAGTGGGCGATGGCGCCGAAGACTCCGACGATTCGCGCAGGCGAGGCGCTGAACTGGATTAACCTCCAAACAACCCCTATGATCACTTATGTACTGGTGAGTGAAGATCGGCTCTGGGAGAATCAGTCGATCAGCTACGGCAAGAAGTTCAAATACACATTCGACACATCTGGCAACTACTCGTATTACTGCTTGGGCTACGGGAATGCGATGCGCGGAACCGTGACGGTAACTTAAGTGATCAGAGACCCAACAGGGATTTTTCGCGTGGGCTTATGCATGGTGCCTGAACTGCGGTGTACAGGTGCCGTGACAATTCTCGCCTGACATACATAGTTAAGTGATCTTGGTCAAATCCGAGCGGGTTGCGAAAAAAAACGGCAGGATTACTTCGTTTGATTTATGCGAACGATTGTTTCCTGCCCAATCTTTCCGACAGGGGTTAACAGGTTACAGGCTTCCAAGACCCGGACCTTCGGATTTCACGCGGCCGTTCTTATGATCTGCGCACAATTAACCTGAACAAAAGTAACTTTTTGTGGACATACCCTGTAACTCCGAAAGTCTCTCTGTGCCACGCTGTGATCGCAGATTGGGAAGATGGCGATTACCCGCCCTTTCTCGTCTCAGAAACGGTTTGGGTGAAAGTTTCCCCTCATACCGCTGCCAACGGCTTTGCTTCGCAGTCAAGATGGGGGTTTCATCCATCTTCAGACTGATATGTCTGACATTATATCTCTTGCGACATTACAAGGTTGGCATGACACCGAGGAACCCTGCGACAAAAACCCGGACCAAAGCCCAATTACACCCAAAACCTAAAACGGAATTCCCCAGAGAGGATACCACTTTTCCATCTCTTTTTCGATGGGGAGTTCATTTTCCATCGTTGATCGTATTTTAAATTCGAGGTTGTTGTCTCTTTCCCTTTTTCGTCCATTTAACGGGGCAAATGGGTAAAAAGTGCCTTCTTTATAACTATATATCAAATACACGCCTTTGAAAGCAAAAATAGAGCAGAGAAGCCGCTCTTCAAAGTCATGTTCGATAACAGTCTCGCTTATCAGGTGTGTGGTGGTGATAAGATCCTCAAAATCGTCATCGCTCAAGATAATCCATGCATAATTGTATTCGTCCGTCTGGAACTGGCAGGCGGTTCCGGATTCAGAGGCGCTGAGCCGCAGCAGCTCCTTCAGATCGTTTTCCAGTTCAGAGAACCGCGATGATTCAACCGGCTTGAAACAGATGCCGGATTTGCCAGCCGGCGCAAAGCCCATCACCTCCATCGCCAGATATGCGGTCGAAAGTGAAAACAGCGCGTCTACTTTTGGTTTCCTGAGTTTTGTCCTTCCGAAGAGCGAATCCAGAAATTTCATGCCATTTCCATCTGTCTGGAGATCTTTTCGAGCGCTGCAACCCTCTTTTCGAGCGACGGGTGCGTGGAGAAGAGTGCCATGACCGATCTTCCGGATATCGCGGGTATGATGTAGAATGCATTCATTCCCTCGGCTTTTCGCAGGTCTTCGGTCGGTACTCTACCCATCACACCGCTGATCTTCTGCAGCGCACTGACAAGATGGGATGGGTGACCTGTGATCACGGCTGCCCCGCGATCGGCAGCGAACTCCCGGTATCGTGAGAGCGCCCGTATCAGGAGAGAGCTGACGATCCACACAGCGATCGAGGCGATCCACGCAAGCATGATCTGTCCACCCCCGCGCCGGTTTCCTCCTCCAAACAATAGCAGGTATCTGACCAGAAAGAACGCTATCGTCGAGAAGAAGCTTGCGATGGTGAGCACCATCACGTCACGGTTCTTTACGTGCGTCAGTTCGTGTGCAAGCACTGCAGTCAGCTCATTCTGGTTGAGTTTCTGCATAAGTGAGGTTGTAACCGCCACCACTGCCCTCTTCGGGCTGCGTCCTGTTGCAAACGCGTTTGGAACGCTGCTTTCAACGATGGCAACCCTCGGCTTTGGCAGGTCCGCTTCGATGCATA
>JAUWHQ010000231.1 GCA_030605805.1 Methanosarcinales archaeon
GTCTCCAGACTCTGCACTGGAATGTAAGCTTCACCGGATTCTAGCTAGGGACAGTGGAACTCTCATTGATCCATTCATGCAAGCCGCCAATTAAGCGGCAAGGTACTACGCTACCTTAAGAGGGTTATAGTTACCCCCGCCGTTGACAGGCCCTTCGTCCCGTTGAACCGGGGTTTCAGGTACCTGCACTGGGCAGGATTCACGGATCGTACTAGCCCTTTCGGGTTCGCGATCCGCTATGTTGTTATTAGACAGTTGGAGCTCCCTTGTCACTGCGACCTGCCTCTCACAAGGCAGGCACTCCTTATCCCGAAGTTACGGAGCTAATTTGCCGAATTCCCTTAGCTAGTTTTATCCGACACGCCTTAGCCTTCTCAGCTAGGGGCACCTGTGTCAGTTCTCGGTACGGACATCCGAACTCCCTTTTCACGGGCACCTGGAATCAGTCGGAATTACTCATCACACATTCGCAGGTTTCTCGCCATTACGGCTCTCCGCCTGTTTCGGTGCTTGAACAGCCTGACATATGACTGCCCGACCTATCCGGATGCGTCAGGTCCTTTCGGATATAGCTCGGATGGTACAGGAATATTAACCTGTTTCCCTTTTGGCGTACTCGAATTGCGGTACGTCTTAGGATCGACTAACCCTCGGCTGACGAACATTGCCGAGGAAACCTAGCCCCTTCGGCGGTTAGGATTCTCACCTAACTTTGCTGCTACTATTACCAGGATTTTCGTTCCTGCATGGTCCACAGGACTTCACAGCCCCGCTTCTACCCAAACAGGACGCCTTCCTACGAGATTATCTTACGATACTCCGTGGTATCGGTGGTCGGCTTGAGCCCCGTCCATTTTCGGGGCCCCAAACCTCGACTGGTGAGCTGTTACGCACTCCTTAGAGGATAGCTGCTTCTAAGCTAACCTTCCAGTTGTCTATGGCCTGGGACGCCCTTTATTTTTAACACTTAGCCGACACTGGGGGACCTTAACCACGGTCTGGGTTGTCTCCCTCACGGACAACGAGCTTACCCCGTGCCCGGACTCCAATCTTCTACGATGATAGCGGCTTCGGAGTTTGACAGAGGGGCGAGGGATTTCTCCCCCGACACCCCAATCAGTGCTCTACACCGCTAACGATCTCAAATCAGGTCATGCTGCGACATGTTTCGGAAGGAACCAGATGATGCCGGGCTCGATTGGCCTTTCACCCCTATACACAGGTCACGCGAACGATTTGCATATCAGTACCGCTAACGGTCCTCCACGCGGCTTTCGCCACGCTTCAACCTGCCCACGCATAGATCGCCCGGCTTCGGGTCGTATCCTATTGACTTCAGGCACTTGTATACCCCGCGCCATGCCCTTGCAGGCTACGCGCTTGTTGCTTTCGCTTCGACTCCCGCTTTTAAAGCGTTAGTCTCGCCACTAAGATACACTCCCTGGCCCGTTCTTCAAAACGTATGATATGACACCGGCAACGCCGCCCGTACTACAGCCTCGCGGCTGATTCCTTCACGGCGAAGTTCCTTTCATGCCATATCCCACTATCACCGTCTGGTTTCAAGCACTTTGCACCTCCATCTTTTGGATGCTTTTCAGTTTTCCCTCACGGTACTACTCTGCTATCGGTCTCAAGTTGTATTTAGTTTTGGAAGTTGATGTCTCCCTGATTTCCGCGGGATTTCCGACCCACGGTACTCGAGAAACAGACCAAATCCACCAGTTTACGTCTACGCGGCTATCACGCTCTGTAGCCCAACATTCCAGATGAGTTCGACTTTACTGGTTTGGACTTATGCGATCTGTTCTTCAACACCACATCTCTCCCTTCTCTCAAAGAAAGATTCGGTTTGAACTCTGCTGGTTTCACTCGCCGTTACTCGCAGCATCTCAATTGATTTCTTTTCCTACCCCTACTAAGATGTTTCAATTCGGGGCGTTCCCGATCCCGAAGGATCGATGCGACTTTCGCCGCATCAAGAAGTCTCATTCGGAGATCCCCGGTTCAATGGTTCCATGCACCTCGCCGGGGCTTATCGCAGCTTGGCACGTCCTTCATCAGCACTTGAGCCGAACTATCCACCAAACGGCATAATTACCAGAATCCGCCTTACTAATTCAGTAAGCGTCTGGGTCGCATGTATATACGGTTTCATCGAGCGAGATGAGATCATCTCACTCTTCACCCTTCTATAGCAATGTTGGTTGCTATATGCATCATAATTCACGTAGTATAAAAACCACGCGGCATAATGAGTGTCTGCACTACATACGTTACGATGTTTAGAAGATAAAGGTTTCGTCACCAGAACGATGCCAATTATTTCGGAGCATCGGAATGGCATTTCCATGTCTGCACAGACGGTTTTCAATCGTGATGTGTCCTTCAACCACACGCTGCAACCGGTTTCACCTGTTTCACCCGTTTTCCACTTCTTGTCGGGACGATTTTTCGTTCTCCGCCGGTAAAATCACAGTGCAATTCTTCTCCATCCTGCAGATGGTCGAGAACCAGTGCCAGCGCAGCCACCTCAGAATGGGGCTGGTTGCCGACCGCGACATTCAGATCAGCGAGGTCATAGAGGCTCGCGGGCACCTTCTCCGCGCCGACGACGATCAGGAGGTCGCGGTTCGCAATCTCGCCAATCGCGTCAGGCAGATTCAAGCCATACATCGTGAGATGCACGACCATGCCGCCGTTTTCCTTCCATTGTTTGATTTCTTTCTTCCAGTCAACGCCGACTCTCACAAAAAAATCCCCGCCCCACCTCTGGACCACCTTGTCGATGCTCTCCCTGATTTTCGGGTCGTCTGCCGCAAGCAACATACCGTCGGCGCCGAGCGCACGCGCCGTCATGCCCACATGAGTGGTTATGCGCATATCACGCGCCGGACGGTGCCCGATCCGCAGTACAACAATCGCCATGGTAGATCATCTCCTGATTGCTTGACGTATAGGAAAGTATAAAAACAAACCCCGCCCGAAGGGCAGTTTTTGATAAAACTGTTGTGAAAAGTTTTCTTGAAATGGATGCTGGAATGGTCGTCACGCCGAGGTTGGGATTCGAACCCAAGTGTTCCAAAGGGAACAACGCGTCTCGAGCGCGCCGCGTTAGTCCGCTCTGCCACCTCGGCACTGGTGCGTAAGGACGTAAGATATATATTACAGCAACGGCTCTACTTAATTGATGGGGTTCTCCGCGAGGTTTTGGTGGATATTCATCCTGTGCATCGTTGTTGTCCTGCCGACGCTTGCGCAGGAACAAAGCGATGATGGGCACTCAGGATTATCGATCGATGCTCCCGACGTGGCAACGGTCAACCAGACGATCGAGGTCGTCGTGACATCATCATCAGGCAACCCGGTTCATGGCGCGATCGTCTTCTTCACGCTCCAGGCTGGCGATATGCAGATCCAGCGGACGACCGATGAGATGGGGATTGCGGCATTCACGCCCAAGAGTGTGGGTAGATTGTATGTGCTCGCACACAAGAGTGGCGTTGAGGGTGCGGAGGCGGTGATTGATGTGCGCGACGCGCCCGAATATGTGCCACAGGTCAATGAATCAGCAACACCACAGTCCACAGACACAGGTGCCGGATCTCCCGGATTCGGATGCGCTGCGCCGATCATATTGCTGGCATACGCAATCCGGAAGGTCCTGAATCGCTAAAACGCCAGAGTTCGTCCCATATCTTTAGCTTCTACGGTGAACTGGTGTGGATATCAGGATATGCAAGGAATCGCGAGACCCAACTAATCGCTTGTGCAAAGGCTCGAGCGCAAAAACCCGATCTCAACCCGACTTCTCATGTCTCATGTTTCCAGATGCCCGATGATCGCATCCGTCATAGAGCTCATGCTCGCACTTCCGCCGAGATCGTACGTGGTTGTGCCCTCCGCAATCGTCTGCTCGGTCGCGCGGATGATCTCGTCCGCCTCATCATCCGCGCCGAGATATCTGAGCATCCATGCGCCGGCAAGGATCGTTGCGCACGGATCCACCTTGTCCATACCTTTGTACTTCGGAGCAGAGCCGTGCGCCGGCTCAAACATCGCGTAATCGTCGCCTATGTTTGCAGAATAGACAAGACCGATGCTGCCGATCAGTCCTGCGCACTCTTCGCTTATGATATCCATAAAGAGATTCGTTGAGACGAGCACCTTGTGATTGAAGAGCTGTGGGTTCTTTACGAGTTGCTGCGCCATGTTATCGACGTGATACTCCCAGAGTTCCACGCCATCGTACTCCTCCTGCTCCGCGGTGGCGCGCAGTGTGTCCATGAATGCGCCGCAGGTCATCCTGAGGATGTTACTCTTATGGATGCCGACAACAGTATCCCAGCCTCTCCGCTTTGCCTCATCAAAAGCGTACCTTGAGATATTCTTACATGCGCGTTTCGTGATTCTGCGGATCGCAATGAATGTATCATCTGTTATCTCTATCTCTTTTCCGAAATACATGCCTTCCGTTGCTTCTCTCACTGCGACGAAGTCCACATCGCCGAGCGGCGCAGGCGCTCCCATAAACGTCCTGATCGGGCGCACATTCGCATAGAGATCGAATCGCTGGCGTATGCTGACAGCCACGCTCCTTGGTGCGCCCACGACTCCTGGAGTGGTCGTGGGTCCCTTGAAACATGCGTCGGTCTCGTTTAATGTGTCCCAGGTCTCGTCCGGAATCAGGGAGTCTCCGCCGTGTTCTTTCCACCATTCCTCTCCTGCATCGCACGATACGAACTCGATATCAGGGTTCACCGCATCCACAACCCGCATCGTAGAGTCCACAAGTTCCGGTCCTGTGCCGTCGCCTCGGATGATTGCTGCTTTCTTCATAGTATCTATTATCAGAAGTTATATATCAGATAAATGTGTTGTGTTGATCTGGAGGTTTTTGTCATGAGCGAAACACTCAGAAAGTTGGGACTCATCGGGATCGGCGTGCTGGCGATAACCGAGGAGAAAATCAGGCAGACTGTGGACGAACTAATCGAGAAAGGAGAGATGAATCGGGAAGAAGGGAAATCCCTTGTTCAGGAACTCCTGACCGAGAAGAAGAGGCAGATGCAGGAACTCGGAGATACAATCTCAGAGGACGTGCAGAGTGCGATTGGCAGGTCAAGGATCGCATCAAAGGACGATATTGCACGTCTGGAAGAGACGATCGCAGGGCTTGAGAAGGCTGTTAAGGAACTGGTCGAAAAGGAGAAGTGAGAGGTATGTTTTATGGATGTCGAGGAGATCGCGAAGAAGGTGACGCTAAGTGACCTGCGCCCGATCGCAAAGGAGCACGGAATCAAGACGAGCTGTGTGAAGAAGATCGATATTGTGAAACAACTGCCAGAGGAAGTGCTTGAGGAACTGGCGGCGCGGAAGTGAGAGGGGCATGGGAGTGTTGCAAGGTGGTTGGCTATGGGTAGGGTAGGCTGCGCGATAGTATTGTTTTGTGGCGCAGTGAGCGCAGACACGCTTACGGTCGATCGATAACACTATAGTTATAACAAAACTCGAATACATCATCTTCTCTCGACGTCCTGATGTTCCCCGGACCCACACCTCTTTGAGGTGATAAATCTCTCGATCTCTTCGAGAAATTCGTAAAAATCCCCCGACTCATCATACAGGCATCCATACGCCAACGAATCGTCCACCCTGCCGTATTGATGAACAAGCAGATTCCTAAATCCGGTCAGTTCCTCGAGCCGTGATGCAAGAGATTTTGATATCACATTGTGCTGGCTGAGCTTCCGTATGGCGTCCTTGCTGTCATGTGGCATTCCCAGCCCATCATCTGATATGATCATGTTGCAGATGTCCAGCAGATTCTCACAGGCTAACTGAAACGTCCTTTCGCATGCCCTTCGCCTAATCCCACTTTCCAGATAATCATCAACGCCCTCCGGAAGATATTCCTCAAGTTCCCTTGTACACTGTTCCAGATCGTCCATTTTATCGGTCATCCGTTCGTAATCCAAATCAATCACCCGAGTTTTGCCCTGACTCGATTCATAACGGCTTTATGGTACTCCTTTTTTAGACGTCTGTGCCTTATATATTCCATCTCTGTTTCCTTCGCAAGGGTCAGGATGTAATAGAGATCTTCTGTGTAAAGTACTTTTCCTTCAAGAAAAACTCTTTTGCGTATGTTTACGGGTAGTTCATCGAGTAGCGAAATGTCCACGCCCTCTGGAAACGAGTTTTCAAGAGCTATTCGCTCTTTCAAACCAAAATCCACGCACGGCTTCGGTATAATACATAAATCGAGATCACTCTCCTCCTTTTCAGTCCCCTTAGCTCTTGAACCGAAGAGGATGGCTGAATGAACGAATTTAAATTCCGTTAGCGCTGGAACGATCTCTTCTATTTTCATATAACTATTCATTATTATTGACTTCGATGACTTATGAATTATGTGGTGCTGCCGGTACTTGAGTTTCACCATCTCAAAATGATTGCTGCTTTCTTCATGATATTATATTTACCGGGCGGAAGTGAGACCCGGCAAAAGATTCAAAAACATATACTTGATCCGTTTATCGGATTGGAACCTAAAATGAGTTGATTCGCAGATAACGCCCCATAACGTATAAACGAAAAATCTTCAGGCAACAATCACCCAAACACCGCCTTTTTCACCGCCTCGATGTCAGCATCCACCCAGGTCGGCTTTGCGCAAACATCGACGACCTCTGTCGGGTCCTTGAGTATATGCCCGGTGGTGACACAGACGATCCGTTCATCAGCATCGATCAGCCCCTCCGCGATCAGCCTGCGCATACCAGCGACCGATGCCGCGCTTGCCGGCTCCACACCGATTCCTTCAAGCGATGCCAGATCCCGCTGCGCATCTATGATCTCTTCGTCTGTTACAGAGATTGCAAGCCCGCCTGATTCCCTGATCGCACGAAGAGCCTTTGCAGCGTTCACGGGATCACCGATCCTGATCGCTGTTGCGATCGTTTCGGGCTTTCGTTCCGGCTCTATCGCTTCCAGTCCGCGGTCTATAGCGTCCACAACCGGGCGTGCGCCCTCTGCCTGGATGCCCGTCATCTTCGGGATCGAATCTGTGATTCCACAACTTTTCAGTTCCTTGAATCCCTTGTAGATCGCAGAGATGTTTCCGGCGTTGCCCACCGGAAGTATGACACGATCCGGAACCTCCCACCCGAGTTCGTCCGCGATCTCGAATGCGATCGTCTTCTGCCCCTCCAGCCTGAACGGATTGATCGAATTCAAGAGATAAAACCCGTACTCGTCGCAGACCTGCCGCACGAGCTTTAACGCCTCATCAAAGTTCCCGCGGATGTTTAAGACCTTTGCGCCATGGATCAGTGCCTGTGCGACCTTACCAAGCGCGACCTTGCCTCCGGGAAGGAGCACCACCGCAGGAATCCCTGCCCTTGCCGCATAAGTCGCAAGCGAGGCTGAGGTGTTGCCTGTGGATGCGCACGCAACCGTCCTCATCCCGAGTTCGATCGCCTTTGAGACGCCAACGGTCATGCCGCGATCCTTGAACGAGCCTGTCGGGTTCAAACCCTCGTGCTTGACAAAGATCTCGCGGGAGCGGGAGTTCGCGTCGATCTCCCGAAAAAGCCGTCTGAGCCGATACAGTGGCGTGCCACCCTCCTGAATCGTCACCGGCTCGATATCCACCGGAAGAAGAGCCCTGTACTTCCAGACCGACCTGCATTCACCGGATCTGTGAAAGTCGATTTCGATCGAGGGTAGGTCGTATACCACCTCAAGGAGTCCGCCGCATGACGGGCAGGTATAGATGATCTCGGCAGGGTCGTACGTGGCATGGCAGTCGATGCATTGTAATTGATACGCGGGAGTCATGGACTTTTCTTCTGTCGGCGGTGGTTGTAAACCTTTTTCCGCGGCGCACAAAATACGGTAGCACCCTGCCACGTAGTTGAATAATAGCCGTTCCAAAAAGTTTCGTTGATACAGTCCGAATCTCCGGTATTTGTGTCACTTTGTTGAATTTGTCATATTCGTGTCTGCACCAGCGGCGGCGCAGCCATCACTCGATGCTGATTTTTTGGGCAGAGTGGTTGGATCACGAATACACCGGGGCTCCGGACGAGTCCCACAAATCCGATGCGGTAACGTTGGAGTTGATTCCATCATAAAATTCGGGGGACTGTCGTATCGCGTGGTGTTCGAATGCCTCACTACACAATATAAAACATCCGCGATTAATTCTTGTGTAGCTTTTTGGAGGTCACATCCTCTGTAACACCATGGTGATGTGACAACCTCGCTTGCACAGGGTTGTCAATTCCCAGGTACCAGGGTAACTTTACAACCCCTCTCCATCGATTGGTTTATGTATATACCTGTGCCAGACAGATAATCGTGATCAGGTTGGAGGTTGATATGACTGTTGTCGATATAATGTCAAAAGAGGTTGCGTGCATCACAGCAGATGATTTCGTAACATACGCACGTCAGATCATGCGCGATCGTCATCTCCGAAGTCTTCCTGTCGTTGAGGATGAACGATTCATGCGCGTGCTCGGGATATTAACGGATCAGGATGTGATGCATATTTCGTCAGCCCGTTCAGGTGTGACCGTGCGTGGATTCGTAACCATAAGTCCTGCCATAACTCCGGATACCGATGTGGAGGAGGCTTGCACGATGATGGTCGATGCAAGGTTGAGCAGGGTACCGGTAATCAGGTCCATCGATGATCAGACGCTTGTTGGAATACTGAGTACTACCGACATCCTGAAGAAATTACATCCGAGGGCGCATCTGGTGGTGCGCGATATCATGACCGAGAAGGTCGTGACATGCCTGCCAGAGGATCGGATCGCAAAGGTGTGGTCAACCATGCTCGAATCGGATTACACAGGACTGCCCGTCCTATCCCCGAAGAGGGCGTTGATCGGGATGGTTACAAGGTATGATATCATCAAGGCGGGATTTGCAAGAATCGGACTGGAGGATGAGGGCGGGACAAGGGCAAAGCAATCTCCGCCCGTCGAAAGAATCATGAACACTCCTGTATACACGGTTTCTCCTGCAACACCTGTTTCCGAAGCCATCGATATGATGCTCAAACTGGATGTTGGGAGGCTTTCTGTGGTTGATGAGGGCAGACTGGCAGGGATTATTGATAGAATCGATGCGGCGCAGGCGTGTCTGCCGTGATGGTTCTCTGATGAGCTAACGGCGGCAGCAGGAGCGATCAATCTGTGAGGGTAGCGATGGTCTGTGCGGTAGAGTAGCACAGGAGCGATGAGTTGGCAGAGATATTCAGAATCTTGAAAATCGGGGTGCTGCGGTACGATGTGAAGCTGGAGCCTTACCCATACAACGTGGAATAATTGCAAAATTGGGTATGTTTCGAGGGGTCGGCTGATAGCGGTTTTGGGTTGGATTTAGTCTTCGGTTTCTTGGGATTTTGGGGATAATCGAATGGCTGCGGCTGTTTTTTGGGTTTCCAAAGTTGAGTTGCAAGACTGCCGCATTGATCGCATAAGTTTCATACGATCAGCGATGCAGTCGCCATGATACTTAAACATGAGCACCGATCTCACAAGTGTTCGTTAAGTGATCTTGCTATAAAATGCGAGGACCTCCTATTGATGGTGTGACGCCCCCTGTGTATTGTTACTTGTGAGATCCAGTATGTGCCGGCGTCGTTTCCGATAATATCCGCAAATCCGATGACGCCAATTTTGCGAATCAAAAAGCCATCTCGAGCAAATCCTCTTTCAGCCGGGAAATCCGTCAGAATCCCCCAGTTCAGACTCCTCGTCCATCCCGAAATCTTCCGGAAACCCACCTTCATCGCCAATCACCGGCTCTTCAGGAAATCCGGGCGCATCATCCACCCCGATCTCCTCAGCCCCGGGCGCCTCATCTGCCTCTCCCAGTTCATCACTACCAGCCATGTCATCTGCCGCAGGCTCATCAGCCTCATGAGCACCCGCTTCTGCACTTTCTGTGCTCACATCCTCCCCTTTCCCGCGCCCGAGATACCATGTAATAAATTCGGTGTACAGGATGACTGCGAGCATCGCTGACCAGATGAAGAGCAGTATGTGGAGGTTGTTGATCGGTATCAGCCCGTCTCCAAGCACTGCATGTTGATATGACATGAAAGTGACTGACTGGTCAGGGAGTATCAGAACGAAGAGCAGCGGGATGCCAAGCAGCGCGGTTGCGGCGATGAACGACGAGAGCCTGACCAGGAGTGTGAGCACAAGCGCGGTGTACATCAAATATAATATTATGGATATGAGCGTCATATTCACCTCTCCTTACCCTGTATTGCGCAGCATCAGGTACCCTGCCACGACCGGTATTAAAAATATGCAGGCAAACAATATAAAGATGTGTATCAGCAGCATGGCAAGCCCGCCGCGGCTGATTGCCTCTGTTTGGGTCTGTGCCGGCGCAGATACCCCGTCCGCACCACCCGCACCCACCACATCCACAGTGCCGCCGATTGGGTTCGACTGCACGGTCCCGTTGTTGCCGTAATCGTCCACGAACCTGACGACCGCCGGCGGCAGCGAGTCCAGATCCTCAAACTGGATGATGTATGTGTGATTGTACGACTCCTGCGGCAGGATCCTCACATTTCCAGCCGTATCGCCACCGATCACAGTGACGCCGGACGGAACCTCGTCGATAACCTCGATCTCGGCTGCACGGTCGCCCCGGTTCTCGATGCGGATTGCCACCTGTCTGGTATGCTCATCGAGCGTCGCAAGCAGCATCTTCTCTGCCGTGATTGCAGGTCCGTGCACCGTGATGCTACCCGGAAGCGAGGATACGGCGTACCCCTCGTACGCTGCCCTGCACGCAGGAATCTCGAATGTCCCGACAGCCCTTGCAGCCACCTGATACGTAACGTTCCTGAAACTGTGCGACTCCAGCCGAAATGCCCATCCGGCTGTGGGAGCAGTTTCGATCTCAAACCCGTCAGGGACGATATCAGTGAGTTCGATATCTGTGCCATTGTCCCGGAGATTCCAGACGGTGATTGTGACTGTTGCCGATTCTGGCACGGTCAGCTCATCTGGCGTGACCGATTTCCGGGCGAGGATGTACGGAGTTATCCGTGTCTCTCTGGTGCAATTGACCGAATAACTATCACCGTTCCAGATATATCCATTTACGCTCGCAACAATCGAGATATTGGATGGATATGGCAGTACCGGTGGATAGATCGCCTGATTGCAGACATCACTCGAGTGGATCGCCTGATACCACATCGAGAAACGTTCCCAGAACGTCTCATTAAATACCGAATCACTGCCGGTATCAGGCTTTATGCTCACCTGCACGTCGAGAAGAACGTCCCGCACCGGAACACCGTCGTTTTGGATGGTTATACCGCACTCAATCATCTGGTCTGGCTGATAGATGTCGTCTACGCTGATATTTATGACTATATCTGGTGT
Source organism: Methanosarcinales archaeon (assembly GCA_030605805.1). Taxonomy (GTDB): domain Archaea; phylum Halobacteriota; class Methanosarcinia; order Methanosarcinales; family Methanogasteraceae; genus Methanogaster_D. The sequence continues at coordinate 11,430 of JAUWHQ010000231.1, forward strand.
TAATGGGTGGTATGTCTCGATTATGCAGTAATCGTCCTGCAAATACCTGACGCATACCTTCAGCGCCCCATCATAAATACGCGAGTCTCCGAGATCGAACCGATCAGAAGCGAGATATGTACCACCCTTATTAATGCTCAGATTCACGGATTCATCTGTGAAATCGATGATATGGATCAGATAATCGCCAGTAGAGTGATTTTCACCGACCAACAGGTTGACTGCATCCTCCTTTGCCCACAGTTTCTCCGTACCGTACATGTAGGGTTTGACTGTCACAGACTCGTTCTCGATCCGGAGGAGCGTTATCCTAAATCGATCAAAATACGTTTCGGTGTCGCCTTCTGACATGGAATACCGGTCGATGAACTGCTTGTTCTTGTACAGCACCAGCATTGCGTTGTTATTGCTGATCTCGCGCAGTTTAATGGCGTACTCGCCGATAACAGCGCGCTCGCTCATGTTGATCTCGTATACACCCTGACAGATCCATACATCCTCCTCGCAGCGATCTCCCGCCGCCGGTGCGCAGGTCATGACCAGTGCGATTGATATGAGGATAATCCTCGCCCACATTATATAATAAAATGAGGCACAATACATTTTTAAGTTTTCGCAACCGAAATTTGGTTGCGTGGCATGTTTGGAAGGGGCGCAGGAGTTCGGAGAGGGTAGGGGCGTGGGAGAAGGGCATCTATGGGATCGGTTGACATGACGGGCAAGCATACGTGGGACGATTAGCATGATCGGACACATTCATACAACTCGAATTATGCAACTGTTCTGCGAACAATTTCTGTCGCGGGCGAGGATGAAACGGCATAGCCGCATCCGTGCCCACTGCTGTTTGACCGGACATGCCGCGGTGCCAAGCTGCTTTGCGCATAACTATAAGACCCATGCAAGCACTGAAACGATAGCATACCACCCATGAAACAGATCACAATCATCAGCGGGAAAGGCGGCACAGGAAAGACGACGCTTGCAGCCTCGTTCGCATCGCTTACAGAAAATAAAGTGATCGCAGACTGCGATGTGGACGTGATACCGTACGACCCGGCGGTGACCGAGGCGATGAAAGATATATGGAGGCGTGTAAATGAAGATCACGACGGTCTATGATAACGAGGTATATCCGGAGGCATCTGCCACTGGACTTACGAGCGAGTGGGGGTTCTCCTGCCTGATAGAGGTATCCGGCGAGCGGATACTCTTTGATACCGGTGGAGACGGATCGGTTCTGCTCCGCAACATGGAAAGACTGGGAATCGACCCCGAAGACCCGGGGGTGATCGTCCTGTCGCACGAACACTGGGATCATACAGGCGGCATTCCGGATCTGCTTGAACTGAACCGTGATGCCGAAATATACCTGCTAACATCGTTTTCGGAACCGTTCAAGAACAGGATCAAAAACCTGGTTCTGGAGGTACATGTCCCGGAAAAAATCTGCGATCGGGTGTATACCACAGGAGAACTGGGGAGTACCATAAAGGAACAATCCCTGGCACTGGAGACGACAAACGGGATTCTCATTGTCACAGGATGCGCACACCCAGGGATCGGGGCGATCATGGACAGAGCATCCGGATTTGGCGAGATATATGGGATTATGGGTGGATTTCACGGATTTTGCGATTATCCGGTGCTGAAAGGCGTGAGATTCCTCTCTCCGTGCCACTGCACCCAGCACCTCCGGGAGATCGCATCAGGCTTCCCGGACGCGTACCAGAAAAACGGCGTCGGGAGGGTGTTTACCTTTGAGTGACCGCGACAACAGCGGTAACGCGAAAGCGAGTTACGTATTCGGTCCTGTGCCGTCCAGAAGGCTTGGAAGGTCGCTTGGTCTCGATATCACGCCGTACAAGACATGCACGTTCGACTGCATCTACTGCCAGCTCGGGAGAACTACGAACAGAACCGTGCAGAGAAAGGAGTACGTACCAAATGACCTGGTTCTCTCTGAACTGAAGGGGTTTTTAGACGAGATCGGAGAGGATATCGATTACATCACATTCGCCGGCTCAGGGGAGCCGACGCTGCATTCGAAGATCGGTGAGATGATCGATGCGATCAAAACGATGACTGATATCCCGGTTGTGGTGATAACCAATGGTTCGCTTTTGTTTCGGGAGGACGTGCGCAGTGATCTCCTGAATGCCGATCTCGTGCTGCCATCGCTGGATGCGGCAACCGAACCAGCGTTCCGTGCTGTGAATCAGCCGCATGAGAGCCTCGAAGTGGGGAAGATCATCGAAGGGATCCGGATATTTCGAGAAGCGTTTGAGGGGGAGTTCTGGCTCGAGATCATGGTTGTCAAGGGGATGAACGATCAGGAAGAGGAGATTTCGGCGCTAATGGATGCGATCTCCCGGATCGATCCTGACCGGGTCCAGTTGAATACGGTGGTGAGACCCTCTGCTGAGGCTGTCGAGGCGGCAGGCAGGGACGAGCTGATGAGGATACGCGAGCGGTTTGGAGAAAACGCCGAAATCATTGCTGACGCGAGAATCGGGGTTCGTGCGGATATCCTGCCGCTCCTGCAGCGAAGACCCCTCACGATAGAGGAGATATCAGGTGCGCTTGAGATGCACCGGAACGAGGCTGCAAAGTACCTGCGGGAACTCGTGGAGCGGGGAGAGGTCGCTTCGGTGGTGCACGGTGGCAAAAGGTATTTTGCGGTGAAGACGGGATGATGTGATGGATTCGAAAACATTAACACCATCCACGTCAAAGTACAGGTGGAGGAGCCAAGTTGAACAAGCCGACACTGTATCTCGAAACCACCGTTCCAAGCTATTTGGCTGCAAGACCAAGCCGAGATATTGTTATTCAGGCACATCAACAGATTACTTGGGATTGGTGGAAATCCTGCAAGGAGAACTACGAGGTATACATCTCCGAGATAGTTCTGAAAGAGATCGCTGGTGGAGATCAGAAAGTAGCAAAAAAACGGCATACATTCGTCAAAGATCTTGAAATACTGGACTTATCAGAAGATGTGTATCAATTAGCCCGTGATCTGGCAGTATTTCTCAGATTACCAAAGCGCGCTGAGATGGATGCTCTGCATTTAAGTTTTGCAGTAGAATATGAATTAGACTATCTTTTGACATGGAACTGTGCGCATTTGGCAAACGGAGCGATCATACGCCGATTGAAGAAGTTCGAGTCAGACCATACACGGTTTGTACCGGTCATTGTCACTCCTGAAGAACTTATGATCGGAGGTTACGAGAATGAAATGGATTGATCCGATAGTAGATGACGTTCGCGCATCACGCGAAAATATCTGGGAAGCGTGCGGCTATAACTTTGATCGAGTCTGTGAGATGCTCAGAGAGAGCCAGGCATCCCATAGTTCAATGGTCGTCACCAAAGCCGAACTATCCAGACGGCATAAGGTGCGGTAGGGCTGCGGGATTGGGTGAATCGCATCAGACGATCGCTTGGGTTGTGCAGAAACGAGGGCGGTTTGGTATATGCGGAAATTGGAGGCAGAGAGATCACTCCAGCGGTGCACGGCGGAAAAAGGTGTTTTGCAGGCGGGATGTTCTCGATGTTCGAGCACAGCCCCAGAAACCACGACCCACGATCAATCCTTCTGCCAATCCTGCTGAACGATCCGGAGTTCAACCAGTTTTGCAGCAGCATACGCGGGAAAAACCTTTGATACATCCGTCCCGTACATATCAGAAACAAAGGAGCACGGAACGCTACCGATCTCATCTGCCGCATCCTCGATCAGAAACTCGCCGATCCCGGTGCCGATGACATGATCCAGTCCATGCCGCTTCAAAACGGCATCGATCGCTCTCCCAAGCTCCCGAACCTGCGCCTCTCGCACCTGCTCTGCAATCTCGTACACCGCATATTCGCTGATCTCGTCGGTATCCGCACAGACGACCCGTGCGAGCCTGCGGATCGATTCCTCGACCGTTGTTCCGGCGTGATCCGGGGTTTCGCAGGTATAATCCGATTCCTCGATCATTCCAAGCACGCGATACACGTCTCCCGTTATCGCAAAGAGCTCTGACGATACCCGGCACCGGGCGCCGTCCAGAACGATCCGATCCAGAAGCGTTGCGACATTTGTCCGGAGAACGCCCGAGTAGATGAGTTCATCGCGCTGCAACCTCTCAAAGTCTGTTCCGCCGGCGCATGCGACGCCTCCTGCGATCGGAATGATGTCTGTTGTCGTGCTGCCGACATCCACGAAGACGCAGTCGTAGTCCTGTGCAAGAAGACCTGCCGACGCCGCCCAGTTTGCCGCGGCAAGGCTCGCATCGTAACTGTCCACGAATTCACACCGGTTGTTGAGATAGAATATCTCGCTCCCGCTCTCTGAGAATGCGCCGTTCACTGCATCGCAGATGAACCGTATGCCCTGAATCTTGCTCTCGAAACAGTCCGCAAGTTCGCCTGTCATCACGACTCCAACCCTCTCTGGCTTTGTCCGCTCTGCGATATCAGATAGCAGCCGAGGGAGCGCAGTATTCTTCCACAATGGAATGTAATGTATCTCAGTGATCTTTCCATCGGCTGACGCGATCTTTGTATTTGCGCCTCCGATGTCGATGCCAATGATTGCAGTCATCTCAAAACCTCTTTATGTTCTTTCTGTTCTTTCTATACCCCACAAGGCGACTTCCGCAGACCGGACATGTCTGATCGCCGCTCTCAAACCGCCTGCCGCATCCCGTGCACCGCATACCCCATTCGAATGTCTCTCTGATCTGTTCCTGCGCAATCGGTTCTGTTTTGATTCCGAGACTCTCTGCTACGTTCTGGATCGCATAATCATCGGTGCAGAGGCTGCCGTCGTATTCGAGGGTTTTTGCCAGGAGACCGATATCGGTCTCTGACAGTCTGGCAATGTCGCCTGTGGCTCTCGCATGGTCGCAGACCTTGGAAACGAGGTGCGGCAGCGGCGGTTCGATCTGCATGCCCTGGTCCACTGCCGCCTCAAACCTAATCTTCGACTGCATGTCTTTTAGTTCCCGAAGAACATCTGGTGTGGTGATGGTTCGATTTTGAGGTGGTGGTGGCAGTGGCATTCCAAGGATGAAGACCGACGAATCCGCTATGTATGCTGGCATCACGTCCTCCTTTCGCAGCAATCAATATATACCATGATGTTCCAGAGATTATTTGTCCCTTCTTCGAGGGCTGATGTGAACTGGTGATCATCGGAGCAAATGAAGGGGTACAAAACCGCACCGCATAGGTCCTTGCAGGAGTTACTGGTACGCCTATCGATGACTGTATAGCCAACCCAGGTGCGGGACACGGCGATCATGCCCGGCACGAGGGTAACTGCGATGACAACGGAATATCCAGTGGATGATCTCAGCAGTGTTAGTGCGTCCGGGCTACAGCCACATAATACCAGATAATACCACATAATCAGAGACCATGTCGTACGAGAATACCATAAAAGAGACCGATAATGGCGCAATAATCGATTTCGATGTCACGCCCGGATCAAAGAGCACGGAAGTTCCGAGCGGATACGATGCATGGCGAAACAGGATCCGTGCAAGGTTATCTGCAAAAGCCATAGATGGTAAGGCGAATAAACAGTTGATAGATGAGTTATCAGGAGTATTTGGGATAAATCCGTCGTTGATCCGGTTAAGTGGCACAACAAGCACAAAGAAATCTGTTAAACTGATCGGCATCACCAGAGAGGATGCAATTCAAGCCCTGCGACCATTTTTCAGAGAATGACATGACTGCACGAAGTAAGGAGGAGGCTATCAGATGCGAGATGATCGAGCGTGTACTCCGCGATATCGGAGAGCAATCGGATGATGGCGCGGTGATCGTGGTGGAGGGGAAGCATGATGTATCGGCGCTGCAAAGTCTCGGGATATGCGGCAAGATCATGACTCTGGCAGGGCAGCCCCTGCTGAATTTTGCTGATACGCTTGCATGCAACCAGGATTCTGTGATCGTGCTGACAGACTGGGATCGCAGAGGTAGCGAATTGTCACAGCGGATCGCCCTATACTTGCAGCCTTATGATGTGGCGGTCGATACCAGCCTGCGCGCCCGCCTGAAAAAACTGGTGCAGAAGGACATAAAAGACGTGCAGGGGCTTGGACGGTACTTCGCAGGATTACAACAGAGCACTATGGAAAGTATTAAACATATCAAATAAAATTGGAGACCGTAACGTTATTATAGCGTTATCTACAGATAGACATACCACTGGTACATGAAGTACCAGACCCAATAAAAATAGTCAATGGTTAATACTTGCAACAGCCCGGAATGCCCCGGAATCGGATTTGCAAATTAATTCTGTGGGTTCTATCGGGCTTGCAGAGCGGGGGAGGATGGGCTGCTCATCAGATCGCGCTGCATGAAATGTGTTCACGTAATACGAAAGGGAGATGCCGTAACAAGGTGATACCGCATCCGAAGCGTGAACATACCAATGCGAGTACTGCGATCATACGGCTATTTTTATAGAGGTGATTTATATGCAAGATTCTGATACAACGAAATACGTCATTCGAGCTACAATAACTGCAGAAGGGATCGTTGAACGCCCTGATGTAGTCGGAGCGGTCTTCGGGCAGACCGAAGGGTTACTGGGCAACGATCTCGATCTGCGCGATCTTCAGAAAACCGGGAGAATCGGGAGAATCGATGTGACGATCGCTCCTAAAGCCGGCAAATCGGCAGGAACGATTACCATCCCGTCGAGCCTTGATCGCGTTGAAACCGCTATTCTGGCAGCGTCACTCGAGACGATCGATCGCGTTGGTCCGTGCATCGCACACATAAAGCTTGAGAGAGTGGTTGATGTGCGTGCTTCGAAGAGAAAACAGATCATCGAGACGGCAAAGTATGTTCTGACAGACATGTTCGATCAAACAGTCCTGGAGAGCCAGGAGATTACCGAGGAAGTCAAAAAAGCGGTGAGAATTGAAGAGATCACTGAATGGGGCAAGGATAAACTTCCAGCGGGTCCCCATGTGATAAATTCCGATGCAATCATCATCGTGGAGGGGCGGGCAGACGTCCTCACCCTGCTGCGATACGGGATCAAACACGCGATCGCCGTCGGTGGGACGAGCATTCCTGAGTCGATCATACCGCTGTGCAAGGAGAAGACGGTCACCGCTTTCACGGATGGAGATCGTGGTGGCGAGTTGATCATCAAGGAACTGTTACAGGTAGCTGATATCGATTTTGTCGCACGCGCTCCCGATGGCAAGGGTGTCGAGGATCTCGTTCAGAAGGAGATCGTAACTGCGCTGCGCCAAAAAGAGCCGGTCGAACAGGCGATGGTTAGTTATATGCCATCGGCTGAGGTAAAGAGAAAGCGTCACGACACGGGCGCGCGTAAGAAGGTCCTTGTAAAACCTCGGAGGGTCGAGAAACCAGAATCCGATTCTGAGTTGCAGCCGCATGCACAAGAGCTCGTGAACACGAGTAACGCGCGGCTGCTTGATAGCGACACCAACATCATCAACGAGGTCGCTGTGCGGGATCTGGCTTCTTCACTGAAGTCGTGTACTGATAGCATCGAAAGCGTGGTCTTTGACGGGATGATCACCCAGCGAATACTGGACATCGCTGCCGAAAAGAATGTGAAATGTCTTGTCGGGGCTGAACTGGGGCACATCACCAAACACCCGACAGCAGTCAAGATTCTGACCGCATCCAGCCTGTAACGCAGAGATATTCTCTGCGGTTTTACTTTTTTCTGATTGGTCGCTTGCAGATTCGCGGAAGTTTGTGTTTCTCGCCTAAACCGGCTGCTTCTGCTCTGGCAGCACCGGAAGCGGCATCGTGTTGATCAAGACTGGCGTTTCGATCTCCTTTGCCCGCTCGATCAGGAGTTCTTTTCCAGCATGCGTCAGTGCAAAGAGCGGAATCGCGGTTCCGACCTGCGCCAGCGGCTTTACGAGATTACGAACGTGTTTTGATGCGCAGCTTGTCACGATATCCACCAGATCCAGAAGATCCTCGATCTCTGACCTGGAAAGCGATGTGATGTGCGCAGCGATAATAATCGTTGTTATGCCAAGTTCGGACTCGATCCTCCTGATCTCAAGTGCCACACCCGGATCGATGACAGTTGCCGCAATCCGCCGGTATCCAAGTTGGGCTGCGCGCCAAACACCAGCGGCAGGATCGATGCTCGCCGCATCCTCATCAATGATAATCCCTCCACGCTTCCTGATCCCATCGATGATCTCAGGAATCGGCTCGGTCTCGATCAGCCCTGATATCTGTGCACCCATGCCCTGAACGAGTCCGGGATTGTCTGTTATGACCGTTCCAGCACCATCACAGGCTGTAACCGTTGTTTCGATAAGCCCGGTGCGAAGCCCGGTCATCATCACCTCGGATACGCCAAAGTTCACGAAGACATCCACATCGAGGTTGCGCGCCGGTGTGAACATCCCGAGTTCCGCTATCCTGAATTCCATGTTCGCACGAACCGCATCCTCGGTGATCTCCTTGATGCCGTGGATCTTGTCAAAGAGCGGGCACCACCTGATACCGGGCTTGCCGACATCGATGACCTGCCCATCCTTCACCGTGACCCGCGTCGTTCCGAGCATCTCCATTATGTGTGGCATGGCTTGGTATCTTTCGGTTCCCGGGTTTGTAAATGCTTTGGAGGGTTGATGCTGATCTGGAGCGAGGGTGCATTTGCCTTATGAAGCTTGCAAATAGTACCATTGCCCACAACCCCGCCAGTGATTGGCGCAAGAAATAAAAAAACTCTGAAAGCTGGTTTCACCAGACATACCGGGATCACGTTTGACAGCAGATATGGGGCTACCTGATAAACTCGTCTATCGAGGTCTGCCTCGTATCCGCCTTCCGGAGACTCGATAATCTCACGCCGATCAGCCGTATCTTCTTTTCTCCGATGAACTCGCGTACGAGTTTCTTTGAGATGTCTGCAACCAGTTTCAGGTCGGAACTCATGAATCCGATGCTCCTTGCCCGCGTGTGCGTATCAAAGTCCTCGAACCTGACCTTCACAGAGACCGTTCTGAACAGGTATCCTGTCTCGATCAGGGCTGCAATCGTCTCGCCGGCGAGCGCATCGATGGAATCGAGAATAACCCCGGGATCAGCCGTATCTTCATCGAATGTTAACTCCCTGCCCACGGATTTAACCGTGAAATCCTCTTTCACCTCGCTTTCATCGATCCCGCACGCGAGATCGTGCATCTGGTATCCCCACTTTCCAAAACCCGGGACAAGTTTTCTGACATCGTACGTACGGAGATCGCGTATCGTCTCGATCCCCATGCTTTTAAGCGTTTTTTCTGTCTTTTTCCCGATGCCCGGAATCTTCGTAACAGGCATCGGATCAAGGAACTCCTGCACCACACCGGGCGTAACAACGGTCAGCCCATCTGGCTTCTGTATATCGGATGCGATCTTTGCCACGAGTTTATTCGGTCCAATCCCGATGGAACTTATGAGTTTCTCTTTTGCAAGGATTTCTTTCTTGATATTCCTCGCTATTCCTGCTGCATCCTCAAAATCATCCGCTTTCACATCGAGAAAAGCCTCATCGATACTGACCTTCTGGAACTTATCCGCATAAGCATAACTCCGAAGAATCTTCATGATACGCGCGGAAACCGTCTGGTACAGAGCCATATCAACCGGCAGAAACCTTGCGTCAGGGCAGAGCCGGTAAGCCTTTGAGATCGGCATTCCTGAGCGGATGCCATACTCCCGGGCTTCGTAGGAACATGTGCTGACGACGCCTCTCCCGGTTCCATCTTTCGGGTCAGCGCCAACCACCACCGGAAGCCCCACAAGTTCCGGATGCTCGACCATCTCAATCGATGAGAAGAAGCTATCCATATCCACAAGAAGAATCGTCCTGGTCCTGCAGCTTGGGTTAGGGGCTTTATTCCTCCTCGGAATCGTGCAGTTCCTCACCATCTACGATCATATTGAGCATGTAGTACTTCTCGACGTATCGTGTCAATTCCTCGTCTGAGATGCATGAAACCCGCTCTTCCGCATCGTAGATCCGCTGAATCTCCTTTTGAATTCCCGTGATTCTCGGGTCACCTTTGTCGATGCTGACTTTCAGTTGCATCAGTTCGCACAGCGCCTCCTCAACCTTATGCCTGATCACCTCCCTGCCGGACGAGTCTCCGATCAGCAACTGTCGCTCTGCGCCGATGACTTCGGGCGGATACGGCTCATAAGTGAACGGGTTTCTGATTACGCCTGCGGTGTGTATCCCGCTTTCGTGAACAAACACATTCCTGCCGACGACCGACTTGTTTCTCGGTATCCGGATCCCGATGTGGTGTTCCATATACTCTGCAAAGCGTGCCATGCAGGAGAGATCATATTTTTCAAACCCTTCGACCCTTCTCACGAGGAATAACAGGATCTTTTCGAGTTCCGTGTTTCCTGATCGCTCCCCGATCCCGAGAAACGTCAGGCTCGACCAGTTTGCCCCATACCAGTATCCTGCAATGGCTGATGAAACGCTCATCCCGAAATCGTCGTGGATGTGCGTCTCTATGTTCTTTGCGCCCAGTTCCTTAAGACTGGTCATGATCTTCGGGATGCTGTATGGCTCACACATACCTGCAAACGGTACGGCAAAGCCGAGCGTGTCGCATATCCTGATGGTGCAATCAGGATCGATCTCGAGGATCTCCTTAACCAGCGGGTACACAAAACCATGCAGATCGGCGCGGGTCATATCCTCGAGGTGTGCACGGGTACGCAGCCCGTGATCGACCGCATACTGTATAGCATCCAGATACCGTTCGCGGGCGTCCTCCCGGCTGTTAAGCTGCATCTTATCGAAGATATGCGAATCAGAGACCGACATCAGTATCCCTGTTTCGTTGATCCCGTTAACATCAAGCACAAAGTCAATATCCGCGGGGAGTGCACGCGCCCATCCCGTGATTTCGGGATATTCGTAACCAAGGTCCTGCATATCTGCGATAGGGTCACGATCTCGCTCATGGTACACGAATGTCTCCAGCTTCTCAATCCCGATCTCATGCAGGAATTCATAGATCTTGAGCCTGTGCTTGCGCTTGATCACGACTCCGGGCATCTGCGAGCCGTCCCTGATCGTGCTGTCGCTGATGAACACCTCGCGCCCCTCAGGCAGTACGATCTTTGGCAGATCGTCATAAGTTTTGTATATTGTATTTCCCATAAGATGCAAATCGCAGTCGTGGCTATTTATCGCGTGATCAGCATCTCCGCAGTGTCTGGTTTGTATACCCAGTCCGCAGGAAGCACGCCTGTTTTGCGATAATATTTTACAAACCGCCTGATCTTGGATTCGGTCAGTTGCAGCGCACGTTTGTTATGAATATCCCTTTTGTTCTCAGCAAGATGTGTGCGCAGCCTGAGCGCTTTGACGATGAGGTTACGCATACTCTCAGGAAGATTCGGTGTCAGACCCTGTTCCATGATCGTATGCATGATCTTCTTATTCGTGACCAGTTTGGCATCAGGTATGCCGTACTGATCCCGCAGGATCATCCCGATCTCGCTTGAGGATTTGTCCTCTTTCCATAGCCGGACAATGTGTTGTTCAAGTTCTTCTGCGTCCATCTCAACCCACGACGGCTTCTCCTCACGGTATGGTCTGGTCGATCCTGATTTTCCTTTTCTGCGTGAATACATTCGTGCCATGTTGCCTTATATGTTGGAACGAACTGATTTAAGTGTTTCCGTGCCGTCCACTATACTTGCTCCGAAAATAGACATGCTGCCAAGATGATCTTGGGAAATCATTAGCGATCAACACTTTCGAATGAGACTCAGGTCTGCTGAAAAGTCCGGTTTGCATATCCAAATACGCAATATCGCAAGAATAAAATTTTATAGTATGCACCACCCTGGGAAGAGGGAGCTTTTGCAGCAACTTAAGATGACCATGGTATATGTTGGCAACAAGGCGAAAATAGCCACTATCAGGTAAGCTGCCTCGACCTTCCGGACACTGTAGCCCTGTCTCTCCAGTTCTTGAATTACTTTGTCGCGAAATTATGTCGAAGTCTCCGCCTCTTTCACCAGAGCGTCCCCCCCCTCTGCCGCAAGCGCATCCCCGACCCGGTGCGCGTGCATGGCATATCCATCCACCGGAATCGTCTCGTCCACCCGCACGTACCGCCTGCCATCCATCGAGAGCACCTCTGCCCGCACCCTGACTTCATCGACATCACAGTCAGCATCTCCGGCACCGCCAGCCATCTCTGCAAACGCCCCGATCGGTATGCTGCACCCGCCGCCAAGAACCCCGATGACGATCCGTTCGATCTCGGTCTCGATCCTTGTCTGGCGGTGGTCGAGCGTGCGCACCACCTCTTCTGCCTCTGAATCCCGAAGCGTCACGACCGCAATCGTGCCCTGATTGGCTGACGGAATAAACCGATCGGGATCGAGCCGTTCGAATCCGATGTCCCACCCCAGCCTGACAAGCCCGGCTTCTGCCAGCATAATCCCGTCGTAGACGCCGTCGCGCAATTTCCTCATGCGGGTGTTGATGTTGCCACGCAGGTCGGCGATCTCGAGATCGCTGCGGAAGCGTTTCATCTGGGCTATGCGGCGCATCGAGGATGTGCCGATGACTGCGCCGGCTGGCATGTCAGCAAGGCGCGTACCGTCTCGCGTGATCAGCACATCGCAGGGTGGATCACGCTTGAGGATTGCTGCGGTCACCAGTTTCTCGGGGCGGATTGTAGGAATGTCCTTCATCGAGTGGACCGCGATGTCGATCTCGCCGCCAAGCGAGTGTTCATCGATCTCACGCACGAACACGCCGATGCCTGGCAGTTTGTGCAGCGGGTGGTCTGTGATCACATCACCGGACGTACTGATGGTGCGAATCTCTGTCTTGATGCCGGCACTGCGCAGACGCCCGGCAACGATCTCTGCCTGCGCAAGCGCAAGCATGCTTCCGCGTGTTCCAATGATCATCATAAATAACATCTGTTGCCCGCTATTGTGCATAAATGTTGTTTGCAACCCGCCCAAACGCTCTGGAGCTCCAGAAGAATAACTCTCACTTTTTTCTCCATACCAATTTTCATACCAACATTTTTAATTAAAAAATATGTATTTTCTTATTGATTGATACATAATATAATAAAAAATTAAAATTTTATATCAAAATTTTTTAGATTGTGCATATTGTAATATTCATCTCATAGTTAATATAAAATCATTTTCCATCAAAATACCACCCCCGAATTGTACAACCCCACGTAACAAAAACCACGTGCAGGGATAATGCCCCCTGCTGCTATCGATTTTGCGCCAGAGGTGCGCGGATCCGCCAATATGTTATGCGTTTAAGGGGTATGTTGTCGGCAGGAATGTGTCTATTCCTATAGTCTATGGAATGATCGAGGTGGCTCGATTATTTTCTCATAGAGAAATATAAAAATATTTTTGATCAAAATGGTGCGGTCATCAGATATTTTAGATAGTTATGTAAAAATATTATATTATAGCTTAATCACTAATTATTTAGCTATTTTAGCATAGAAGTATAATTTTTAAATGCAGAAATTTTGCGATCAGTATATGTTAATTCTAAGTTAAATCAGAAAGTGAGAGTTGGGAAGTGCAGGGCAGGGTATAGGTAGGGTAAGTGATCGGCGGAGTGAATTACGACGTGAGGCGAGTGAAGTGAAGTGAGTATGTGTTTAGCTGAGGCGAAAAAACCACGAGATTTCACGAGATTGACACAAGAAGATGTAGCACATTACAAGATAGCGATATGTTTGCATTTCATATCCTGCCTCATCATATTTTCTCGTGGAAATCTGTGCAATCTTGTGGTTCTAAACACACGTTTTTTGAGAATCATGCGACAACTGAGGAGCAATAAAATCGCAAACAATAAGTGGATAAAAAGATCAAGATACGCGAAGGACGTGATGACATAAGCAGACTGAAAAAAGAACCCGGGATCATGGTGGCTTATGATATGGAGGACGCAGCCTCTGCAATCCGCATGGCAGAGGAACTGGGCGGCGCAGAAGGGAATTTCGCAATCAAGATCGGGAGACCTCTTGAGATGCAGACCGGAAAGGAGATTATCTCGAGAATCAGGGACGCTACAGATATCCCGATCGTCTACGACGGTAAGATTGCCGACATCCCCTACATCAGCGCAAAGATAGCGGAGATCGCCTACGATGCAGGCGCAGACGCCGTCATCATGCATGCGTTCGTAGGCATGGACGCCGTGCGCGAGGTTGTAAACCTGAAGAAGGGCGACGTGATCACGGTCATCGAGATGACGCACCCCGGTTCGGTCGAATACCTTGAACCGGTGTCAGAGAAACTCATCAGGAAGACATCCGAGATCGGGGTTGACGGGGTGGTTCTGCCTGCCACGCGTCCCGGACGGGTCAGGCAGCTTTCAGAACTGCTCGATGGTGAGACCTACATCATATCCCCTGGGATCCGCGCACAGGGCGCAGAACCCGGAGACGCGATCATCAACGGATCCGACTACGAGGTCGTCGGAAGAGCGATCTACCAGTCAGAAAACCCGAAAAAGTCGGCAGAACAGATTTACAGAGAGATCATCGATCGGCTGGGGGGTGTCTGATAGTGAAACAGCATCAGTTGGATTTTTTGCTGCACCTGCTTGAATCACGCGCAATCAAATTCGGAGAGTTCAGACTGAAGAGCGGGAGGATCTCGCCGTATTACGTCAACATCGCTACTGCGATCAACAGCGGCAGAGGGGCGTCGAAGACCACGGATGCATACATCGCCGAGATCGTAAATGGTGCGGTCGGAACCGATTTTGATTATATACACGGTCCCGCATACAAGGGAATCCCGCTTTCGGCGCTGATCGCAGAGAAACTCTGGGACCGCGATGGCATCGATCTGCGCTGGGGCTACGACCGGAAGGAAGCGAAGCGGTACGGAGACCCGGCAGACCGGGATATCGTCGGCGACCTCCGGGACGGAGATGCCGTGCTGATGGTGGATGATGTGGTTGTAACAGGGAAGACAAAGATCGATAACTGGGAGAAACTAACCGGTTACCGGAGCAAGTTGAGTCCGAAAGGCATCCTGATCGCTGTGGACCGGCAGGAGGTTGATGAAAATGGGAACAACACCACTGAAATCTTAAGAGATGCTGGCATGGAGGTGTATTCCGTGCTCAGGATTACAGAGATCTTCGGGTTTCTGCTGAACAGGACGATTGGTGGGACGGTGTATGTGGACGATCAGATAAAAGCGGCGTTCGATGAGTATTTTAAAGAGTATGGGGTGGATGTTTAGTGTTACGGTAATCACATCTAAATACCATGGAACAACCCCATCATAAACACTATAATGCTCCCTCCCCCCATCAAAGGTCACCTGCAGGTCGCATCCGCAGCTATCCTCTTCGGCACAATCGGAATTTTCGTAAGCCTTACAAGCCAGATGCCCATTGGTTCCATCATCTTCTACCGGCTGCTCTTCGGAATCATCGCAATTGCACTCTTCTTCGCATGTTGTGGCAGGCTTGATGAATTGCGTCTTAAGGAAAAAAGGCAATACCTCTTCTTACTGGGCATCTTCCAGGCAGGCACCATGCTC
>JAUWHQ010000044.1 GCA_030605805.1 Methanosarcinales archaeon
GGAGGACTTCTGGGGGCTGGCAGTTACGCTTCCTGACGAGATCACTGACGATATGTGGAAAGAGTTCTATGATGTCTATGTCCTGGATAAGTATGACCTCGGGCTGGAAGACTGGTTCGATAAGGAGAATCCTTGGGCACGTCAGTCCATCACAGCCAGAATGCTTGAAGCCACGCGAAAACTGGACGGTGAAGGTAACCTCTACTGGAATGCCGAGCAGGCTGTGATCAATAACCTTGTGAAAGAATATGTCGAGTCCGTCGCTGAGAACGGCGCAACCTGCTGCCACCACACCTGCGGAAATCCCATGCTGGATTCGTATATATCAGACGTAATCTCAATACCGGGGGTGGTATCTGATGAAACAGCAGCGAAATACCGGGAGGTTATAAACCAGGTCACCGGCATGCAGAGCACATTGGCACAATCTGACGATTCTGGCAGTGGGAGCGGAAGCGGCACATATCCACCAGACTGGAAGCAAGAAACCGAGTATAATCGGGCTTCATCTGTGTCAAACGAAACGACGACAGAATCAGATGCCGGGGTCGGAACAGATGTGAGCCAGCCTGTGAATCCGGTAAGTTCGTCCGAAGACTACGTCGAGGGACAGAAGATGGAAGTTGAGACACAAACATTCAAGACCGGGCTATCCTCCTCGGGCGCTCCGATGATGGCGATCATCGCTGTGGTCGCGATCCTTGCGCTGATCAGCGTCGGGCTAAGGTTTAAACGCAAGTAGCTATGATATATCCCAGACAAACATGACTGACACAACCAGCTTAATCGCATCAAGCGTTCTGATCGGAATCGCAGTCCTTGCACTGAAGACCGGGCTTGGCTGCGGTTTTGCGAGCCTCTCGCGAAGGGAGGTCACATATCTTGCGACCGTCTATCTCGTGGTCTCGGTCATCATGGGCTACCTTGTCGGGATCATCCCGCTCGATCTGACGCAGAACATCCTTGCGATGGGTGTCACGATGCACCTCATAATCGCAGCCGGACTGATCTACTTTGGAATCCACACAAAGAGGCAGTGGCTATCCCAGAGGCGCGATCTATCGAGAAAGACGTTTCTCTGGCTCTCGATCCCATGTCCGGTCTGCCTGACAGCGACATTTCTTGCATGTACTGTGCTTGCAGGCGCAATCGATCGGAGCAATATTGTGATCGGTGCTATCGTGGGGTTGGTCTTCTTTGCAGGCATCATCATCGCATCCTTCTCTGTTGCATTCCTCGCGGAGCGATTCGACAGCAAGGACCCTTCCGCGCTCGGAACGACGATGATCCTCTTCGGATTATTCTATCTGCTCTCGCCGCTCGTGATCCCTGCGTATATGCAGGCTCAGACGGTGCAAACGCCGGGCATTCAGGTGGATCCGGGCGAGATCGCGCTCTCCTTTGCTTTGATGGCTGTTCTCGCCGCACTCGGCTTTGCAAGGGATAGATATAAAAGATCGAACAGTTGAATCATTAAAGCAGTAAGGAATCAAGAGATCGATGGATCAAAATGTCAAAGGAGTAAAAAATGGACGTATCTTCAGGAATAACAGGAACAATGTTCATGATCTCCAATTCGCTGCTCTATCCGGTGATCATTGTGCTACTCGGCTTGATCGCGTGGTCGCTTGTATCGATCGGGCAGTTCGTATCGGAGTATACGTCAAGAAGCAGGGATGCAGTCCGGCTTAAGAAGGGATGCCGGGATGCAAGAGCAAAGATCGAGGCAGGAGAGTTTAAAGAGGTGTCTGAGATTCTGGCGAGCAGCGGATCGAACAATTTTCTCAAAAGTTTCATAAAAGACCTATCAGCATCCATTGGCGATGAACGATTCCCGGTTGAGGCAGAGAAGCTGCTTCAGGACTATGAACTCAAAATAGCGGACGAACTGATGCAGGCGAGATTGGTTGCGCGGGTCGGTCCGATGCTCGGACTGATGGGAACACTGATACCGATGGGTCCTGCGCTCATCGGCTTATCATCCGGAAACATCCAGCAGCTTGCAGCAAATCTGGTGATCGCGTTTTCAACCACGGTTCTCGGTCTTCTGGCGGGAGCTGTAGCTTACTGCATCCTCCTCGTCAAGAAGAAGTGGTATACGCAGGATTTAAGCGATATGGAGTATGTTGTGGAGGTGCTCAAGTGAGAACGAGCAGGAGACGGATCATTCTGGACGATGAGGAGGATCCACTGGGTGGCGTTGCAAATCTCTTCGATGCTGCGATGGTCTTTGCGGTCGCGCTGCTCGTTGCACTCGTGGTCTCCTATAATGTGCCGGAACTCCTTGATGCGGATGCAAGCGTCACGATCGTCAAGAATCCGGGAGATCCGAATATGCAGGTGATCATCAAGGATAAGGAGACGATAAAGGTGATGAACATGACAGAGCAGATCGCAGGAGGTCAGGGATCCAAGATTGGGACTGCATACCGGCTGGAGACCGGGGAAGTGATTTATATGCCTGAGAATGGGACCCAGGAGTAGCCGGGCAACTGGCGTATCATCAGGTACATTTTTGGTCTTTCAAACTGCACCAGCAACCAGCAGACCATCGAGGGAGGCAGATCACATGGAGAAGAATGAAATTGCGGGCGATGCCGCAGACGGGCACCTCACATACCAGAAAGCCGGCGCAGACACCGCAAAGGTAGAGATCGCACTAAAACGGATAATAAAACTCGTCAAAACGACCGTCGAGTTCAGAGACACCGTAGGTAAGCCCGTACTCCCGATAGGGCATTTTTCAGGAGTTATCGAGATAGGGGATGGCAGATCGCTGGCAGTCAAGACCGATGGCGTCGGAACGAAGGTCTTTATCGCGCAACTCATGGACAAATACGACACGGTCGGCATCGATTGCGTCGCCATGAACGTCAACGACATCCTGTGCGTCGGCGCAGAACCGGTGTCGATGGTCGATTACATCGCGGTTCAGGACCCTGATCCTGACCTTCTCGAGGAGATCGTGAAAGGCTTGGTCGAAGGGTGCAGGCGCGCAGAGGTGACGCTTGCTGGCGGGGAAATAGCGATTATGCCAGAGATGATCAACGGAAAACGAGAGAACCGGGGTTTTGATCTGGTCGGGATGGGCGTCGGCACGGTTTCAACCGATAAGATCATTACAGGGGATAAAATCGGGGATGGTGACGTGATACTCGGTCTGGCGAGCTCAGGAATCCACAGCAACGGAATGACGCTTGCAAGGAGGGCTTTGCTGGATAACACCGGGTTTGATGTGGATAAACAGATCGACGGGCTTGATAGATCGCTTGGCGAAGAGTTGCTCGAACCAACAAAGATATACGTCAGGGAGATCAGGGAGATGCTTGATCAGGGCTTGGATCTGAGGTCGCTTGCCCATATAACGGGCGACGGTTTTCTGAACCTCAGGAGAGTCAGCGTAGACCATGGATTCAGGATCGATAGCTTGCCAGACGTGCCTCAGGTCTTTGGGCTGATCCAGAAATACGGACCGGTGAGCGAAGAAGAGATGTATCAGGTTTACAACATGGGAATCGGCTTCTGTGTTGTTCTGCCAGAGGATGAGGTCGATCATGCGATGCGGATTGCGGAAAAGTATGGTGCGGGCTGTTATGAGATAGGGCGCACGTTCAAAGACCCTGATAAGACCGTAATTCTTGAACAGCCGCGTCTGAGAAGCGATGGCGGGCAGTTTGTGAGATATTAGATCGGGTGATGTGGCATATCAGGAAGTTGTGCCGGAGGTCACTGTTTGGTTCGCGTGAAAGTTCGTGGGAGCTTGGGTGGTGGTGATGGATTCGGTCACAGCCCCCACATCTCAAACGCAATCACAGGCTGATCCAGCCCGAAATCCAATATAACCCCTGGATGCACCTCCCCAAAGACGCCTGCACATTTGCCACCAATGATGATCTCAGCCCGTCTGCCCTCGATGAACGCGGGATCATCGGACATGGTGATCTCATACACGACCCCGCGTTCGTGCATCACGGTGTCCACCACCGATTTGATCTCGCTGAAGTTTGCACGTGGGTCGATTGCGACCGCGGCAAGATGCACTTTGTTATGCCCGCCAGCGACCACATCGCCCACCTCGAATATCTGCTGCGGCAGTTCCCGGTGCTGGTTGAGCGAGAGAATCTCAAGCAGGTTCGGCAGGATCGTGGTTCGCAACATCGTCTGCTCCTGGCTGATCGGATGCATGACATGAGTGGCGCTTGCGCGTGGTCTCTGCATCCTGTCGAAATGCACCGCCTCACTGGTCAGCGCAAACGGCATCATTTCGTAGAATCCCAAGCCCACCATGATCTCACGAAGATTCGATTTCATGCGTGAAACCGGATGTTCCTCCCCGATTGTCATCGTCTCTGGCAGCGCAGGCACGATCCGCTCGTAGCCATGCCCAATGGCGATATCCTCGAAGATGTCATAATCATGCATGATATCTGCGCGGTACGCCGGCACCATCACCTCGATCGTGTCATCCGACCCTGACCCGGGGACTGCACCAAAGCGCATTCTTTGGAGGTGACCCGCGATCTCGTCACGGCTCATATCAAAACCGAGCAGGGCGACTGCCTCCGTTCGGGAGATAGTGCGGATCGCAGGATTGAGATCAGGTGTTGTGTACCCGCCATTGCCATCCGGCGGGCATATCTGCACAGACTCGATTCTTCCACCGCGTTCTGCAAGCGCGGTCACCACGATGTTTAATGCGACAAACACGGCTTTTCCCGTACCGGTGACTTCGATGAACAGGTTTCTTGTATCATCTTCTACGCGAGTCAACGATCCATTGATGATCGGCGGGAAAGATAGCACGTTTTCATTTGAATCGATGATCAGTGGGTATTTGTCGAATTTTTCAGCGAGGTGTGCGAATTTAACTCCTTTCGGATGTTTTTTAAGTATATCTGCCATCGACATCGGAATATCGAAATCGAGCGGGACAAATTCATAGGATGGCTCTGCTGCGATGTACCTGAACGGCGGTGCCACGCGATCAAGGTCGTGCACACCGATCGACGCCTTTGCACGGTTGCGCCCGAGTCCCCAGTGAAGATCCTCCTGCAGGTTCATCAGCGATTCTATGGAGTATGATGTGAATTCGAGGTCTTTTATCACCGCACATGCAAGGAACGGTCGTATCTTCCCGATTTCGTGATCGAACGTGATGCGGATGTCTGATTTCAGAACCTCGTACTCCGGGAGTCCGGTCTCGATATCCAGAAACCCGCGCATAGCCCGAGCCACGCCCTCGACGCTGTACAGATCAGGGCGGTCAGGGAAGAACTCGATATCGATATGGTCATCCTCCGCACGCTCGATGTCAGCGCCGATCATCGGGATGCGTTTGATGATTGCTTCCCTGTCAGCTCCGATCAGATCCTCAAGGTCATCGTAATGCAGTGTGATTACCGGCATGGTAGAGACTTTACGCGTGGCTGTAATTAAGGATTAGGATTAATCGGGAGTATCGAAGGGTATCAGATGGCGTATCCCAGTTCCTGCGCAGCACGCTCGTTCTCCATCTTGATGTGGAGCATCGAGAGATACAATAATGTATATGCAAGTATATTAATCAGCAGGGTGTATACGATGATCGGGCTCTCGATGCCGCCGCCTTCGCTGGTCAGGTCAGGATGGACCTGCAATGACCAGATCTTGATCGAGAGGTAGCTCATCGGCACCGCAATGAACGCGATGATCCCGAAGACCGCTGATGTGCGTGCGCGGTTCTCAGAGCCGATTGAGCTGCGTAGCATCACATAAGCCACATACAACAGGAACAGAACAAGCTGAAGTGTTAAACGCGGGCTCCATTCCCAATAAATTCCCCATGCACCCTTCGCCCAGATCATGCCACTCAGAAGGTTCAGCGAACAGAAAACGACCCCGATTTCTGCGGAAGAAGATGCAAGCACATCCCATTTCAGATTAGAGGTCTGGAGATACCTGATGCTTGCAATGAACACCACAAAGAACGCCACGTACGAGACCCATGCGAGCGGGACATGGAAATAGAAGATCCTGTAACTCTGGAGGAGGTCCTGCCACTGCGTCTCGGTGAGCAGGGGCGGGCGATCCGGGGTGATCGACGGACTCGTGAAGACCATGTAGGTGGCTGCGAGTAGAGCTACGACGGTCAGCAGATAGAGTATCTTTGTGCTATTTTTACTCATATTACAGATAAGCCATCCATTCAGCCATTGAGTATTCAAATCCTTCCATCAACCCGAAACTGACCTCTCCGAGCGGCAGTGAATCGTATTTGCACAATCTCAGGTCGCCGCACTGTTTGTAACAGGCTGTGCACGGTCGTTCCATGAAAGCTGGTTTAGATCACCGAATGTATTAAAGGCTTGTACGAAGGGTGACAGGAGGCGGGTTGTCAATCTGTTTTGTTTGCTTCTTGCACACTCACAAGCAAAAAGTATTTATAGCCAAATCGATGATGCAAATGTACATGACATCCAGCATATATTCCACCCGCGTATTGAAGAAAGTGTTGATGATGATAGTGGTGCTCTGCAGCGTGATCGCACACGGATGCGTTGATAATACCAACAGTACCGACAGCGGCACAGAGGGCACGGGAACGCTCACAGTGCTTCATGCAGGAAGCCTCGCGGTTCCGTTTGCGAAGCTCGAGGAGGTATTTGAAGCAGAACATCCTGGCATTGATGTGCAGTGCGAGGCTGCCGGAAGCGCAAAGACGATCAAAAAGGTAACAGAACTCCACAAAGAAGCGGATGTCGTCGCATCTGCTGATTATTCGCTGATTCCGAGTATGATGTACCCCAAATACGCTGATTGGTACGCACAGTTTG
>JAUWHQ010000028.1 GCA_030605805.1 Methanosarcinales archaeon
CTGAAGTGCGATCAGATGGCTACGAGATGTTTCGAAGCATTTCAAGAGAGCCGGTACCGTTTCCAGGTCTGAAACTTCATCTTCCGGATGTCGAAGTCGCCACGCTGCGGGTTGGTGAGAGCGCGCCCGCAGCTGGAAAGACCCTGGATCAGATCGGGCTCAGGAAGAGATATGGTGTCACCTTGCTTGCGATACGCCGGAACTCGCAGATGCGATCCAGTCCACATGGAGGCATGCACGTCTGTGCTGGCGATGTGCTTGTTGTCATTGGACCGCCGGATAAGATCGCCGGGGTTACAGGTTTATTCCATGACCCGGAAGAAGGGCAGGAAAGTTGATGGATTTATATGATCGCATACATCACAGGAATCCTCAACAGAAAATCCCCAGACATCGCAGTCATCGATGCTGGTGGCATCACAGATCGAGGATGCCATACTTGAGAAAAGGATCGCCAATATGGCGGTGTTCGGGCGTATGATGGGCGCAGCAACCGACTGAGGCGCATAGAGATCGGTTAGTTTTAAGTATCGTGGCTGATATACTGGCTACTTATAGGGCGATGCGGTTTACATGGTGGGTTGTACGTGGCTTACCATACGCATAATCCTTGTATCTGACACGTCCATCAAGACGTGAGGTGTGTCTCATGACTGAAGAAGAGGTTAGAATAGAATCTAAAAGGGAGATATACGACAGTCTTCCAAAACTCGTCGTGTATGTGAGTATTGCAATCTTAATTTACCTGTTTGCAATACTGGTATTTGTACCGCTTGGAAACGGGCTCAATATCGCAGGAATATCGACGGCGACCGTCATAAGCGCGATTGCCATCATAGCGATACTGATACTGTTGTGGCGCAGTTCCCGCG
This sequence comes from Methanosarcinales archaeon, assembly GCA_030605805.1. GTDB lineage: Archaea > Halobacteriota > Methanosarcinia > Methanosarcinales > Methanogasteraceae > Methanogaster_D. The sequence continues at coordinate 873 of JAUWHQ010000028.1, forward strand.
AGATCAGGGATCTGTGTAATGCGATCGGTGGCTTGATAGCGGTCAATGTTGGCAGGGAAGGCGCGAGTGATGAGGAGGTTGCGCATTACCAGAAGGCTGTGAAAGGTCTTGTATATGTATTTGCAGTGGTCATCGCGTTCCTGTTCATCGGTTCGCTGCTTACTGAGATATCAGAAGGAGCCGCTGGAATTCTGCTTATAGTGATATTCCTGTGGGCGGTATGCACGCTGTATTCATCAGGAATGGCGATATCAGCCGAAATCGAAGCGACAGCAAACGAAGTAGCACAAAAACTGGAGAAGGGTGTTGCAAGAAGGGAGGAAGAAGATTGAAATGAGCCATTCTGGCTTATTTTTATTTTTTAAGGATTTTTATGGAATCGATAAATAAATTAATAATGCAGATTGTATTATTAATTATTACTGTGCTGCCGTTTATAGCATATACGGAACTGGATAAGATCGAGTGTACCAGCGAATCCATCCGGAATGCAGTAGAGGTCATCAACAATAATATACATAATGTAATCTATTTTATTGCCGATATACTGGAACCATTCATCCCACCCGAGTTAGGCACCGCTCATAACCTGGTGGTGTCCTGCATATTGATTGCCGGAATGCTGCTCACTGTGATTTTGGCGGTGCTCATCGTAAAGACAAGCGCAAAGATCATCACGGATTGGGCTATGGAGAAAGATGCCTGATAAAAACATTCTGAAGTTCTATCTGGGCGCGTGCGTCTTGATAGCGGTTCTGTTCGTGTATCTGGTTCTTGCCGGGATGTATAAGATGATATTTCTTTTTTTAGTTATACTGATACTGGTATTATTATTGATATATCCAGGTGTACGGAAAGTAGTTTCAAAAGCCCTGTACGACCTGATTCGTTGATATGCATCATCTCTTGTGCCGGCACCCTATTGCATAACACGAAACAGGAGATGACTTAAAGAAATCAGATGGCTAATATCATATTGCATCATGACACGGTTTATCCAATAACCCGAAAAGGGGATGTGGTAATTAGCACGTGAGTTAGAAGGATGGTGGATTTATATGATCGCATACATCACAGGAATCCTCGATACAAAATCCCCTGCCCGCGCAGTCATCGATGTCGGCGGCATCGGATATGAGATGCATATCTCCGCGTCCACATACAGCGCGCTGCCAGAAGTCGGCGATCGAGCGCGGCTGCACACCCACCTCCATGTGCGGGAGGATGCACTTCTGCTGTATGGGTTCTCGAAGCTCGGTGAACTTGAGTTTTTCAGGTTGCTGCTCAGGGCATCGAGGATCGGACCGAGCGTTGCTCTGAATATATTATCCGGCATATCCTTTGATGAATTCAAATCTGCGGTATACAGCGAAGACCTGGGGAGGTTGAGCAGCATCTCCGGCATCGGGACAAAGACCGCAAAACGGCTCGTACTCGAACTCAAGGACAAAATAACAGAAATACCAGCAGAAACCGGGCAGCCACCGGATCTTGCAAGCTCTGCCGTAGCCGGCATGGTCTCGCTCGGGTACACGAGAGCTGCGGCAGAGGCTGCCGTACACAGCGCACTCAGGTCAGAACAGATCTGCGATCTCGGAGAACTGATCAAAGCCGCGCTCAAGAATGTTTAGGAGACAGACCAGATGCAACCAAACAACCATTCTCATATCGAATATCTCGATCATCCCGCCGATGTCAAGTTCCGCGCCTCAGGAAAAACGATCGAAGAGGCGTTTGAATATGCCGCGCTTGCGATGTTTGGTGCGATGATCGATACCGACACAGTACGGCTGGTGACAACGCTTGATATCGATCTTGATGCCGATGACTGCGAGGAGTTGCTATATGATTTCCTATCAGAACTGATATACCGGTTCGAGGTTGAAGAGATCGTGTTCGGCAGGTTCGATGTGGAGCGGATCAAGCGGCATGGTGATCTGTATCATCTCAGAGCACATGCATCAGGCGAAAAAATTGACCTTGACAAGCACAAATTCGATGTCGGTGTAAAGGCGGTCACCTTCCACGATATGATGATCGAGCGAACCGATGCCGGGTACGTCGTGCAGGTGGTCGTTGATACGTAAGAGATGAGAGATATGAGATACGAGATGTGCCCCCGACAGATTCACAATCATGCACTCTTTTCAGCCACCAGAATCGCCGTGTTGTATGTAAAAAGCAATCTTCCATCATCGTCAAAACGGACATTAAGACCTGTTTTGTCGTCTTTGATCGAATCGATCATCGTGCGTCGCACCTGCTCGGCAATCTCGTCCCCGGGGTCTGCGATGCCAATCCATTCATCAAAATAGAAGTCAGCATCCCAGTTTCTTGCGTGAATTATCTCCAGTCCGGCATCGCGAAACATTCCTTCCAGTTCTGACTGCGTATACAGCCGGACATGGGACGGATCACGGATCTGCTCGATTTCGTTGTGGTACTTGCTCTTTGCAGCATCCTCAGACGAAAGTCCGTCCACGAGCACGATCGTTCCGCCGCCTTTGCAGACACGAACCATCTCTGAGATCACTTTTTTCGGGTTCGTAAAATGGTGGAACGCGAATCTACAGGAGACGATATCGAAAGACCCGTCCTCAAACCCGAGGGATTCGGCATCCATCACCTCAAAAGTGACATTGGCAAGTTTCCTGTCATCACGAATGCTTTCTGCAATATCAATCATGTCGCGGGTCATGTCGCAGCCAGTGACCTCGGAAACCCGGTTTGCGAACTCAAACGCCAGAAATCCGTTACCTGTTGCGATATCAAGCACCTTATCAGATCGCTTCGGTGCAGCCTGCTCAACGATCAGATTCAGGTGATCCTTATTCGCTAAAATACTGCTCTTTGAATATGCGGCTGACCGCCTGCCGAACCGCTCCTTCACAGACTCTTTCTTGCGGTGGGCAACAAGACCCCCGTCCATCAGAATCTCGCGCAGGAAATCAGGCATCTTTGTCCCGGAATATTCACGTTCATCTGTCCTTACGGTACCGTTCTCGATATCAATCTCAATTACGTCCCCCTGATCACAGGGAATCGTTATTCCGGTTTCAACAATCGGAAGACCGATATTTATGGCATTCCTGAAAAAAATACGTGCGAATGTTGCTGCTACGACGCATCCGATGCCGGCATGTTTGATCGCAAGCACTGCCTGCTCTCTTGATGACCCGCATCCGAAATTCCTGCCGGCGACGATGATATCTCCCTTTCCAACCTTTCCTGCAAATTCGGGATCGATGCCTTCGAGCACGTGATCGGCAAATACCTGCAGATCGGTGGTGCGCAGGTATTTGCCAGGGATGATCGCATCGGTATCGATGTCATCTCCGAATATCCATGCTTTTCCTTTTATTTTCACTTCAGAACGACCAGTGGATGTCTTCCTTTCTTGGCTGGCTTCTCTTTGTGCGGCTCTCTGATGATCTC
>JAUWHQ010000227.1 GCA_030605805.1 Methanosarcinales archaeon
GTTTGTATCGGAGGGATGCCGTGTGGACTTGCTTCCCACTCTTCCGTGCTCATGCCATAGAACAACCTAATCCCATTGAGTACAGTGACATTCAACTTCTGTAAATCGGCTATGCCCTTCGTTGCGTTTTTATAATGAAGCGGACTCCCGCGGGATACGATGATAACACTATCCACAACCGACTCACCATTTTTCATCAGATATTCGATGGAATCCGGGTCCTTGTACGCATACGTTGATATGATGACGTTCGCATTTCGCGATTCAAATGATTCGACCAACGCATCAAGCAGGGCAGAATCTCGTTCCATGCGTTTGTAACTGGTAGTTATGATTCCAACAGTCGGATTTGATTGATCGTACCTGCCAGCAGAATCGTACCAGCGTATGTAGTCTGTTGTATTCGCGAATATCTCTGGCGCATAAGGGTGATAGATTCCATAAACGGGTCTTGATATCGGTGGCAATATTTCTGCACTGACATTACAGAATTTGACCCCCACGAATGTAACAAGACGTTTAAAGTTTTCTTCTGATGGATATTCCAGATACACCTCGATGTCCGAATACTCCGGGTCTGAGAGGTTTACATTGTGCAGATTGTGTGCCTGCACGGTGGATCCAATTGCAATAACGTATGCACCATTGTTTTTGGCATCATTTACTGTTTCAGTTAATTTCTCGACTACCGTTGAATCGAGATCTCGCAGGAGTATTGCGTTTTGGTCAGCCAGACTGAAATTCAGATCGACGTCTGAGCGTCCGAATCTGGTTGTTACGTTTATCACGTATCGGATGGAGGGATCATCAGACACTTTGTCCATAAGAGTCACCGCACACGGTCTGGATAATACAAAACAAATTTTGGGTCTCGTGTCGTCTGGAGGATCTACCGCGGTTGTATTCCCATAAAACCTGTTATCCATGTACGTGATGAGATTCCCGATGTTCTCATCACCACCGTAGACCCAGTACTTCGTGATATTCACATCGTCCGCATTTCCGATGCTGATAGTTGTGGACAGGTTGTATGCGATGACATTTGCATTCTGATCGATCGTGCTGTTTATCCACGAGACCGTCTCATTATCAAGTGACGCTAAGAAGAGAACGCTCTCGTTCGCGAAATTCATCGACATCGCCTGAGTCGTGTTGTAGATATTTACCGTAACATTCCCTGAAACGTTCAAAAGCGATGCACGGTTTTCATCTGTTCCGAGAACAAAGGTTATCTCACTTCCGGATACGGTTCCTGCCATGGCAAGCGCGAGCATCACCATCGTCAATATAGTCAGTATCCTGTTACTTTCATTTGCCATATTGCGTCTCCATATTGTTTGTTTTGGCTTGTATGTGTCTGATGTGCGGATGATTTGTAACGCAGATGCGATTTGGATATACCATTTCATCTACATCCGTCCGACATATCCAAACCAGTTTACTCTAACTTAAACTTTTCTGCCTTGGTGGTTTGTCATGTTTCACGGTGCCGGCGATCATTTTGCGAGATTTTTGAGAGCAGCATCCCTCATGCCACCGAAACTTCCCATTTGCGCTCACAGACATGAATCGACACGTTTGGACAAACGGCGCGAATTTACACCAACAACGATTGCGCAGTTCGTCCGGACGGCAGTATTCCGGGGACCTCGATCCGGCATCCGGAGAATATAAGAACCAGACGACTATCTCCGTTTAAACCTTAGCCCGATCCCGATCAGCGCAAGGATCGCAATCACCGCGAGGATCGCAAGCAGGGGTGCGCCAGAGACGGCAACCCCGGTCATAAACTCTTCTGTCTTGACCTCCATCTCATATCCTTCGAGGTAGTCATCAGATGGATTTGACTCGCTGGATGATTTCACAGACTTGGTAACGTCTTCGCCGATCCCGCCCTCTGAGGTGGTTTCGTTTGCATCGGACGCAGATTTTGCCTGCCGCGTTGTCTCTTCATCCTTATCAAGCCAGCCCGGAGGATGTGTGCTATCATGACTGCTGCGGGGTGGGTCGGGCTTATCTTCCTGTACCGGTGTACTTTCAGGTGGTTTCACGTCCCGCTCTGTTGCAACCGACATCGTTTCACAATACAGTTCATTATCTTCCGGTGTCAAGAACGTGGAGATGAGTCCTGGTATATACTCATCATCGAGAACCGGATTTCCACAGCAGTTGATACAGCAACAGGGTCCGTAATCCTGCACCGATTCAACATACTCGGAAATCAGCGTCTTCCTGACCTCGTCTGACGGACTCCATCGCCCCTTACGCATCGCTTCGATCATTCTACCGAGCATGGACTGGTATGCATAAGGATTACTCTCGCTGGCAGCCGCACCGATGTCGATACCGTACTGCTCGTTGTATGCGTCGCCAATGTACACATCATACACCTGCTGCCACATCGTACCAGTGATAATATCGGGACACGTAGCCTCCCAGCCCCAGAGATACTCCAGAAACTTACTCATCTCTCTCAGACCGGCATAACCCTCCAACAGCATCCCCTTAATCCATTCCGGATTTAAATATCTGGTCAGGAGTTCCTTGTGGATCACCTCATGGAGTGATGACACGGTCGGGTCGCTGTCCGGATCACGGTTGTCGGTTACGTATATGTTATCGCTGTTAAAATCCGCTCCTGTGACTGCTTTGTATGCGCTCGCAAGCCCGCCCACGTACTGGAAGACATCATCGTTGTCGATGAATCCGTACAGGTTCGAGTTGGTGTTATGCACGATCGCATCGATCTGTGCGAGATTGAGCTCGAAGACATACTCGCCGGGGATGCCCCAGACAAGGTCGCCATAGATGTAATGCATCCTGCTTTTGTAAACGTTTCCGATATCAGTGTTATTATCCCATGTCCCACTTGCAGCAACCACAGAATCAAGATTCGGTCCGTAAGTACCGGGGGCTTCAAGGAATATCCGCGACACCGAGAGATAGGTCGCATTCTTTTCGAGGGCGGCTCCAGTGTACCTCCCTGTCGCATTCAGCTTATCGAATATTTCACGGGTGTTGTTTTTGACATAGTTACCACCACATCCCTCGTCCTGCTCCGGGGTGGCATTCTCAGCAAGCCGGATCGCTCTGTCGATGAGCTTTAATTTCTCCGGAAATAGATCACGATGCAGCCCTGATGGCACCACCATAACATCGATTCTCGGTCTGCCAAGATCGCTTCCATTGATCAGTTCGACGTCGATCACCTTTTCAGTCTCAGGATCCCACACAGGCTTTGCGCCAACCAGATGCAGGATCTCGGATTCGACAACACCCTGATCGGTCATCGCCCATGCCCAGAGTATGATCGCAAGTTTCTTTGGATGCTTGCCATCGTGATCTGCCCGATATCGCTCGATAAGAGCTTTCGACATATTCGTACCGACCTCCCACGCCTCCTTTGTCGGCACCCTATCCGGATTCATCGAGTAGAAGTTCCTTCCGGTCGGGATCACGTCGGAGTTTCGTATCGGATCATCGGCTGGAGATGGTGAGATGTAATCGCCATCGAAGCCATTCAGGGTGCTGTTGATCTCGATGTCGCACGCTGAGATGTTGTCTGCAAATCCGATCGCACGGTTCAGGTATGCGGTAAGCTCGTCACTCGATTGGTTGTTGAGAAGCGTCTTCTGCGCTTCTGTGACATTCGTGCCATTGAAAACCTCCTCAAGTAGCTGCATGGTGCAGTTATCCAGTCTTGACTCGTTCCCGGTCTGCATGGGATCTGGATAGTTCTCGTATCCGATCATGCGTGCAACCTCTCGCTTGTACCCGTCGCGGAGCATCGAGATGATGAGAGATGTTCCGGGTTTGCCCTCGGGGGGTTCGCCAAAGGTATGCAAGCCATAAGGCATGAACTCGGTCTTCAGGTCGTAGAGATACTCTGCAAGTTCCACAGCGAAAGCATCGAATCTAACGTTACCCATTGCGCCTGGATCGACCTGGAGGGTCTCGTTGAGGTGCAGTTCCTTGCATTCCGATATGATCGTCTTCTTATACTCTTCCTTGACATCCACCTTAACACCATCAGCCATGTAGAGCGATACGGTCTCTAAAAGGCTGGTCAGATTCCCGTATAGCCCCGCAGCAACGATCGGAGGCGTCAGATGCGTGATCATCGTTGCGCTGCCCCGTCGCTTTGCCTGCGTACCCTCCGCGATGTTATCCACGATGTAGGGATAGATCACAGGCATGTCCTGAATCAGGATTGCGGGCCAACAATCATCAGCGGATAAGCCGGACTCCTTTCCGGGAAGCCACTCCTGCGTGCCGTGCTTTCCAAAGTGCATGATAGCGTCCGCACCAAATCCCCCTGACTCCGGTTCCTGCTTAAGCCAGAGATAGAATGCGATGTACTGATGGTGCGGCGGGATGTCCTTGTTATGGTACAGCACCGTGTTGTTCTGGAGCCAGCCACGCGTCGGCTGGGGCGTAAGGATGATATTTCCGAATGAGAGTTTCGGGATCACGAAATACTGCTCTTTTGTCGTGTTATTCGTCCAGACCATGATCGCTCCGGGAGGCTCGCCCCACCGCTCTGTCACATTTTTCTGCCGCTCATCCGCAAGTTTTCCGAACCACCAGGTATAGTTTCCAACAGGAATCAGGGTAGCAGTCCCTGATGCGACGAGTCGTTCAAGTTCGCCAGGCGCCCATGACCCGATGTTTGTGCCGTTTAATGTCATCATCCTGACAAGCTCAGTCTCGTTCGGGATCTCGCCTTTGACGGTGTAGCCTGACCGGTTCATGGCGTTTAAGATATTCTGGAGGCTTGGTGGGACGTTTACATAAGTTGCGCCAAGGTTGTCCTTGCCGCCGCCGTGATTGTAGTAGATCATCGCGATCCGCTTCGCCTTATTCGGGGTGTGCGTGCTGTTCAGATGCGCCCATCTGATCGCCCTGTCCGCGGTCCAGTTGATCTGCTCATCGATCGGCTGGTACTCGTAATCCGATTCGTTCTTACCAGCGATCACGATCGGATCGATGATACCATCGAGTTCAGGCATTCCAACCTGAAATCCGAGATCCATGATCGAGATTCCGTGGCTCGTCTCGGTCCGCCATTCATCAGGGGGCATGTAGTACAGCCTAACAGCCCGCATCACAGGCACGTTCAGGGTTTCAAGATCCGCGACCCCCTGATCAGGATCGCCATAGTTGATCCGGAATGACTTTGTGCAGATGATGGTATCCACGATCGTCTCGTTGTTCACGATATAGAATTCTTTCAGATCGTCAGTTCCTGTAAATGCGGTCGAGATGACGTTTGCGCCTTTTTGCTCCAGTGTGTGGATGAGTCTCTCTACATCAGCCGACCCGGTGAATGTGTGCCAGTTTGCAACCCCGATCGTCAGGTTGTCAGGATCGTACTGATAATCGGTGTAGTTGTTGGCATACCACTCAAGATATGTCGTCGTATCAAAAAACAATTCTTGCGTATCAGGATGATGGATGTATACTTTTGGGACCGGGACCGGGTCCTTTATGTCACCGATCAACCCGCAGAAGTTGACCTCAAGATATGTCAGCAGCCGTGCGATATTCTCCTCAGCATAGTTGCCCCAGTACTCTTCGATGAACCAGTGTTCGGTCAGGTTGACATTTCCAAATAGGGTGTCATACCCTCCTGAATTGATGCAGATGATTGGAATTTCGCTTGCATTCGCGGTCTTGATCGGACCTTTCAGGTTTTCTGCAGGTGTGGCACTGATATGCTCGAGGAATATCAGGTCATATCCGGTCAGATCGATTCCGCTCCAGACATCGGAGGGCGGAAGAAGCGTGATATTCAGATTACTCCTTCCCGCGACATTTTCGATGAAATCGCGTCGCTCGACTGTGATAAAGATTGCTTCAGGTTTTTTTGCGATGATCTGGGTCGTAATTTGAATTGCCATCGTGGAATTTTCTGGCGTGATGCTTGCATTCCCATAATAGAATGTGACCACATCCCCGGCAGTGTCGCTTGCATCTAACTCGAACTTATCCGCACCGATCGTTGGCTCCGGATCGTCCGGATGATAATTCACGTGATAGCGCCAGTATTCGCCTTCTGTTTCATTGTTCGAGACATTTGCAATAGAGTCCACAAATGCAAGATGAGAGTCATTGATCGTGAAATTAAAACCCCCATATCCCGCAGCTTTTGCAAGTGCGCCGAGTGCTGTGGTGTGGCTGATCGTGTAGTTTGTGTTGCTGTTGTCTGCTGTGACGTTTAAAGTCTCTCCTTGAAGCAGCACCGCATTGCCCTTCCAGAACTTCTCCGGAGTGCCAAATGCGTACAGATACCCGGTGTCCGATCCGATGAACATGATCCCGTCAGAGATCGATGGCGGAGACATGACAAAATCGCCGGTGTCGTAACTCCATCGTACCGTGCCGTCGGTTGCGTTCAGTGCGTAGACCGTGCCGCCGCCCGCGTTAACTCCAAAGTATACGGTCTCATCAGCAACAGCAGGGGATGACAGGATTGCGCCATCAACCGATTTATTCCAGATCTCACTTCCGCTGCCCGCATCGAGGCAGTATAACTTCTTCATGGAGAATGATGAGCCGATATACACTTTCCCATGCGCAACTGCAGGCGAGGAGATCGTAGCCTTCAGATCACGGCTCCAGACCTCGTCTCCTGCCACGTCAACGGCGTACATCCTGCTCTCTGTTGCGAAGAAGACCACATCGCCCTCGATTGCAGGCGTCGTTTTTATCGCATCGGATGTGTTGAATCTCCACAGAATCGACTGATCGCTGATATTCACGCAGTAGAGCGCAGGGTCTCCTCCTGCGAAGAATATCCTTCCGCCGGATACCGCGGGGGATGCGTAATGACCGATAGTACCTGGAGTATCGATGTACCAGAGTTCGTTTCCATCGAAGTCAAACGCATGTAATTTCGCATCCGAAAAACTGTTCACAAAGACCGTATCGTTATAGATGAGTGGCGAGGATGCGACGCCCCAGCAGGAAGGATTCGGCTCGATCGTCCTGCTCCACACCGCGGTCCCGTCCGACGCGTTCACACAGTACAGATCGCCTGTATGTGAGCCGACAAACACCCTATTCCCGGATACGACAGGCGTGGATGCCCCACCCAAACCACCGATCGGATTTTTCCAGATAACCGCTCCCGTGGTCTCGTTCAGGCAGAATAGATCAAGGTCGCCAGTACCCATCCCACCTAACCAGTTTGAGACATATACCCGACCACCAAGGATGCTTGCGCCACCGCAGATAAAACCGTCTCCGGTCGGGTTTGTCTTCCAGAGCAGCGTGTCTGTGAGCGGTGCATCCCCGCTTGCGTTTCCCGTACGCTCCGGGTCAAGCCCGAACATCGGGTAGTCTGCCAGCGCCGGGGATGCCAGCATGATTATCAGAACCGTTACAATCAGTAAATTTGATATTTTCATAATTATTAGCCTCATGTTATCTTTTGCAGGATCGTCATCGCCAACCCTTTTCCAAAAAGGTTGGTCAAAAACATCCTACCTGCGGTATGATTGTGAACAGACCTGGTCACAATTTCGTACCTCCTGCCGCCACCTGCAGTATCATCAGTGCATCGAGCGAGGTCACGCGCCCATCGCAGCTCATGTCAGCCTCCTCGATGGCAGGAACCGCCCCGACCGCCATCCGGAGCGCAATCGCCGCGTCCGCTGCTGTGACTGTCCAATCGCGGTTGAGATCGCCTTTTGGGATCGGAGGATCTCGAAACGCATACAGATAACCGGAGTCTGAGCCGATGAAGAGGGTTCCGTCTGATACTGCGGGCTGTGCCATATTCCAGTTACCAGTGTCGTACGTCCATATCAGATCGCCCGTATCTGCATCGAAACCATAGACCGTGCCCTGACCGTAGTTTGCCGTGACATACACCATCCCATTTGCAACGACTGGCGATGATTGACATACGCCACCCAGTGTCTGATTCCAGACCTCACTTCCATCGCTTGCATTGATGGAGTTGATCTTCTTATCTTTGTCACCGATGTATATCCTGCCACCCGATATCGCGGGCGAGGAGAGCGAGCCGTAGAGATACCTGCTCCAGACGATAGTTCCTGTGGCAATATCGACCGCATACAGCTTCTTCTCACTCTTCCCTGTTGCAAAGTACACAACTCCATCGCAGACAGCAGGTGTCGTCGTTACCTTATCGCCTACAACGAATGTCCATTCTTCAGTCTGCGTTGCAATATTCACGCAGTTCATAGCGTTTCCGCCCCCAAAGAAGAGTTTGCTGCCGTCTGTTGCAGCCGACATATAATTATCAGAACTGCCTGATGCCGAGTAATTCCACTGTTCGGTTCCATCGAAATCAAATGCATGTAGCCTTCCATCCGAAGAGCTGACCACATATACCATGCTGTTATGGATGAGCGGCGAAGATGCAACACCATGATATCCCGAACTTGGTTCGACGTTTAGGTTCCAGATCGTGGTTCCATCGCTTGCATCGATGCAGTATAGATCGCCACTGAAATATGTGGCGCCGGCAAACACTCTTCCGCATTCGATAGCCGGTGTCGAAACACCGCCGTTTCCAGCCAGCGGGTTCGTCCAGATAACACTTCCATCGGATTCATCCAAGCAGAATAATCCAAGATTCGGATTCCCATCCATGCCGGGCCAGTTCGAGACGTACACGCGTCCGTTCGATATGCATGCACCCCCACCGACAAAACCTGTCAGACTTGTATTCCACATGAGCGTACCTGTCGCAGGCGCATACCCACTCACGTTTCCTGTGCGCTGCGGGTCATTGTGGAACATCGGATACTCTGCCGCCACAACCTGCGGCAGCAGAAGTACCGATATTGCGATCAGCAGAACCGCGGCGGCTGTTGCGATCGATCTGGCGATTGGAGACATATCGACCCGGTCAGATGGTGATCGCTTCTGCCGCCACCTGCATGATCATCAGTGCGTCAAGCGATGTTACCGCACCATCGCGGTTCACGTCAGCCTCTTCGTTTGGAGGAACCGCTCCAACTGCCATCCGGAGCGCAATGACCGCATCTGCCGTGGTGACTTCGCCGTCGTGGTTGACATCACCGGGACCCGCGATGGATACACCGATCCGTATCAGCATATCGGTGTTGTCAGGTGCGGAACCCATTCCGCCGTAGTACCAGGTCACAACATCGCCATCGTTCAGTTCAAAGTGATCTGCCGTACAGGATGGCGACGGATCATCAGGATAATTCACCCAGTACAGCCATCCATCCCAACCAACCTCTGATTTACCTGCAACCGAATCGGGACGCAGCGATCCGTAACTCTCGTACCATGAATCACTGATTGTGTAATCAAATCCGCCAACTTCTGCTGCTCCGATGAGCGCTGCAAGCGCACATGTCCGGTTGATCGTGTATTCCTTGCCGCTGTTGTCTGCTGTGACGTTGAACGTGCCGGAACCAAGCGTTACGTCTCCGCTCCAGTAATCATAGCTCGTCTCGATCCGTATCAGCATATCGGTGTTCTCAGGAGTCGATTCCATGCTGTCTGCGTGATACCATACCACGTCATCACCATCCGCCAATCCATACACATTGGCTCCAACCATTGGCGACGGATCGCCAGGATAATTCACCCAGTACATCCAGCCACTCACGCCATCGATTGCATCGACATAGATCGTGCCATACGATTCGTACCACGAATCATTGATCGTATAACTGAATCCACCTTTCTCTGCTGCTCTGACGATTGATGCAAGCGCACAGGTTCGGTTGATCGTGTATTCCGCACCGCTGTCTGCTGTGACATTGAAGGTGCCAGAACCAAGCGTTACGTCTCCGCTCCAGTAATCGTAGCTCGTCTCGATCCGTATCAGCATATCGGTGTTGTCAGGTGCGGAACCCATTCCGCCGTAGTACCAGGTCACAACATCGCCATCGTTCAGTTCAAAGTGATCTGCCGTACAGGATGGCGACGGATCA
>JAUWHQ010000209.1 GCA_030605805.1 Methanosarcinales archaeon
CTTCACCTCAAGACACTTCACACCTTGATCTCTCTGTTCCTTCAGCCATTCTCTGGCCCATTGTTCCATATTCGGTATATGAGGAGTAGGTTATGATAAAGGTATCGGTGCTTATGTCAGTTTGATTTGCAAAAAGGAGTACGTTATAGGATATTTGGATGAGACCTATCCCCTATTCATTCGGAGTTAAGAGTACAAGTAAATCGTGTTTCATGCTTTCGTTTCATGATCAATTGGCAATGCTCCAACCCCTGGCTTTGGGACGAAATTCACATATACCCTGCCCGGCAGCCAGTGCGGCGCAACATTGCCCATGATCTCAAGATGCCCCACTCTTCGGATATTGTGCCCCACAAGCTTCAGCCGCGTCTGTAGTCTCCCATCCGCCGAATCAAACCTCTTTCTCGAGTGGCTGCGCCAAACCGGCATTTTACCATCGAGTTGACCGTTTCAGAGATTGAAACGCTTATGATATTCTTCTAACCACTCCTGAGGATCTTCCAGAGAGTGAATACAGCATATCATACCATCCCAGAGCTCCTTTGCTCTTGAAAGTCACGAATGCTCGCGGGGTAGAAAGTATGGCGTTGCGTGATTTGCCGAAACCATATCTGTGATCCATCGACACCCGTAAATACCATCTCCGAGAACGCCATCCAGATTGGGATGGCAACCCGAGTGTCTGATCGGGAAGCCTCTGGAAACATGGTAGTTTCTCCAATTGAGTGATTCGGACTTATTGATATGCCTGAAATTAGCTTATATCGAACCCCTACTCCCATAACCGCGTAAGAGAACCCCATCTTTGCAGTTGAGTTCGATTCAGGGAAACTGTCACCTGCCTGCTCCTTGCTCGTAGACTTTGATTTCTTACGGTTTTTCTTAGAATTCTGTTTTTGTCGTAAATCGTGCGTAGTTCTCCTTATTCGAGGCACTAAAACCAGTGCCATCAAACGAGAAGGTTGTCTATTTGCCCTCTACGCTTTCATTGGTTATTACTACGATCTCGTCTATAATCTCATTTACTGGCTCCCGGTCATATCCGCGCTCTATCGTTTTGTAAGAAAAATGGCGGCTTATGTCCAATTTCTCCCGGAATAGAAGCAAAAATCCCTCAGCCACTCTATTAGACGATTCGGTGTACGTTTGTAGTAGCAGAGTCTTGGCAATATCAGCCGGATCAACTGCCGGTCTGCCGGGTCCTCGTTTTCTGGGTGGTGCTCTTTCTTTTATCCGTTTATCCGCCTCATCGACGAGATCCCGTATATTATCCAGATAATCGATCATCTCGTATATCTGTGCCTGGTCGTATTGAGCCCAGTTGGTCAATACTTGCTCTCTACCCTCATATTTGAATTCATCATCCCGGATCTTCTTGATGATAATTCTCTGGCTCTTCGCTGCGCTGCTTGGAAGCCATCATGAGATAATCGACCGATAAGTATATAAGCTTATGGGTGCATACACCCATATTATGAAAGGGACGCTCATCGCGTTCACGGTGCCCACCGGCAAAGACAGAGTGAGAGCAAGCGCATTCGCAAAAGCGTTTTATGGGCAGGAAACAAGCTCTCATCACGGAAAGTACAGATACCGCAGGCACGGTCTCATGGATGGCATCCCCTACAACAAGTTGATACGCGGGGTGATAATCATCCAAACTGATGATGTGGAGCAGGTCCTTGAGTTTTTAGAGCAACATTCTGCTGAATACCATGTTCGTGTGGTGGAACTCACGGAGAGGGATCGCGAAGTTATGAGACTGCCAGTCGAATAATATTGTCCCAAAGCCCGGGTCATCAAAACGTTTAAGTGGCATTGGTGGAAACTTGTTAGCCACTGCATTCCATCTTGTGTCCGGATAGTGTAGTGGCCTAGCATGGAGCCCTGTCGAGGCTCCGCCCCGGGTTCAAATCCCGGTCCGGGCGTCATCTGTTTTTATGGTAAAGTTGCAAATGGTGCGAAGCAGCGTTCGAACTGTTGGGACATGATGGTTGTTCTGCGCAACGATTTTGCTGCCGGTGAAACCGTTATCCACAACTCTACAACTCGGCACCGACCACGGTCTTGGTAGCAGTCACGCTTTTGTTTTCCCTGATATGATCGACCAGTGTGTTGAGTGCGCTCAAACCCTGCACCTCGATGACTGCCACGAAGTCATACTCTCCGAATACATGGTACACTTCCTTGATCCCATCGAGACTGCATAATTCGTTGTACGTTGCTTTCTCCTGCCCTGGCACCACGTTAATCATGGTAACTCCGATAACCATTCTAAAGCCTCCTTTCTTGTGCATGAATGCACATTGATCTTCTGAACCGGCATGTATATTACTGTTGTGTAATATCGTGCGAGCCCGTGGAATTATCATCTAAAGTTCTGCTGAATTGAGGGTGCTGTACGGGAAGGTGGAGTGCATGATTCTTGTGGGGGTGTTCCGCAACATGTCTATTATCCTCTGAACGGCTACAACACCCTCACAGACTGTTCAGATCCCTCTTCAACACCGCGACCCACCACCATTTCGCCATATCGACCAGATCCTTGCCAAACTGCCCTGATACCCGGTACACGCCCTTTTTATTGGTGATCATCCCTGCGCCGAGCAGTTTGTTCCGCATGGCATAGAACGATGATATGCTGATCTCAAACTCGTCCAGCAGTTGCCCCCATTCCTCGGTCCGTATCGGATTTCCGGATGCCTCACGCTCAAGAATCAGCATAACGAATCTCTGTCCACGTATCGCACTGCTCTCGTTCTGGAACAGCCGACGCATTAACTCATAAAACGGGTCCTGAGACGCAGTGATCCGTGCGTTTGCATCCGAGCGGACGATGAGACTGGTTGAGGTGCGTGGAGCGTCCTTTACCAGTGTCATGCCGCAGTCGGGCGCTTTGCCGGTCGGTTCAGTACCGATTTTACAAGATCAACGTACTCATCGCGCAGCGTATAGACAATCGGCGTCTTGTAGGACTGTTTATGCGCATGAAGGATGCCAAGTTTGGAATGGATGTATCCAACCATCGAAGCGACTTTTTTGTGGGTAACCTTGAATCTCTTGGAGAGCATGTCGCAAAGAGAGTCCACAGTCACCTCTCTGACTTTGAGTATGGTCGCCATGACGGTATACCTGATTCCGTCCGGGTCCAACTCGATATATCGCTCCAGTCTTCTTTTGATTTTTGATCGAAATGAACTCATACACACCACCACATGATTACATTAATTTACAACTTATGGTATATATATGTTTTCTTTGGGGCTTGTCTCACAGTTGAGCAAATCGCGCCACACCATCCAGTTCCTCCTCGATCCGGATGAGCTGGTTGTACTTGACAGTACGTTCGGACCTGGCAGGCGCGCCTGTTTTCAGGAGATCGGCTCCGACTGCAACCGCGACATCAGCGATCATGGAATCACAGGTCTCAGCGGACCGATGGCTCACCACCACCCGATACCCGTTTCTATGTGCCAGATTTGCAGCATCGAGCGATTCTGATACGGTTCCGATCTGGTTTAACTTGAGCAGCAGCGCGTTTGCCGCGCCCATATCAATTCCACGCTGCAACCGCTGGATATTGGTCACAAAGAGATCGTCGCCGATGATGATCACATCTGTTGACGATGTCAATGTGGCGAAATCGTCGAAGGCTTCCTCATGGAACGGATCCTCAACAAGGAGGATCGGATATGTCTTTATGAGATCCAGATAATAATCCACCATCTCACCGCTGTCGAGTTCTGTGCCGTCGATGTGGTACTTCCCGTTCTTGAAGAACTCGGATGCAGCGGCATCGACTCCGAGCGTAACCTCTGATGTGGTGTAGCCAGCCGCCTCGATGGCTGAAACGACCGCATCAAGCGCCTGGTTGGTATGATCCATCGGCGGCGCATATCCGCCCTCGTCACCAACGTTGCCCGCAACAGCTCCGTACTTCCCGGTCAGGATCTTCTTTAACTCGTGATAAACTTCCGCACCGATCCGTATCGCCTCTGTGCATGAGGACGCGCCCTTTGGCTGGATCATGAACTCCTGGATCGCAAGATCGTTTCCTGCGTGTTCGCCTCCATTCAGCACATTC
>JAUWHQ010000083.1 GCA_030605805.1 Methanosarcinales archaeon
GAACCTCTACTATACCGAGCCGCAGATAAAACTCGCAGAGGAACTTAGCCATCTGACCGGACTCGACCGCATCTTCTTCTGTAACTCAGGAACCGAAGCTGTCGAGGCTGCCATGAAACTTGCGCGCCGTAGCACATGGAAAACAGATTTCATCGCGGCAGAGAACTCGTTTCACGGACGAACGCTTGGTGCGCTCAGTTTAACGCACACAGAGAAGTACCGAAAGCCATTTGAGCCGCTCATCCCAGGCGTCACGTTCGTGAAGTACAACGATGCCTCTGCGATAGAAAAGGCAATCACCCAGGATACCGCAGCAGTCTTCCTCGAAGCGATCCAGGGCGAGAGCGGAATTAACATCGCATCGAAAGAATACCTGAAGGAAGTAAGAGAGATCTGCAATGAGCGGGACGTCCTGCTTGTCATCGACGAGGTCCAGACCGGGTTTGGGAGAACCGGAGCCTGGTTTGCGTGCGAGCACTACGGGATTAAGCCAGACATCATGACGATGGCAAAAGCCCTTGGCAGCGGTTTTCCGATCGGTGCGATGGCATCACGCGATGACCTCAAGTTCGAGCGCGGCGATCACGGCGCAACCTTCGCAGGCAGTCCGCTTGCATGTGCGGCGTCGCTTGCAACAATCGATGTGATCCGCGAGGAGGGGCTTGTCGAACGCTCGAAGGTGCTTGGCGCACGCCTCAAATCGGGGCTCCGGTCGATTGAGTCGCTTGCCGGGAATAAGGTCAGGGAGGTGCGCGGTATTGGACTCATGGTCGGGATGGACTTCGAGTCAGGGTGCGGGAGTCTGGTAGATATGGCAAGAGAACGCGGCGTTCTCCTCAACTGCACGGCTGATACGGTGCTTCGGTTTCTGCCGCCGCTTGTGATCACAGAAGAGGAGATCGACCGGGTTCTGGCGGTGGTTGAGTCGCTTGGCAGCAAGTAGCTGGTTCATGCGGGACGGTCACGCTTGACGGCGCGGGCGATTGTTTTGGGAGTGCTGTTAAGTAGCAGCAAGTCTATCAAATGATTGGATAAATAAGATGGTGCGAATGAATATATCGAATTTGGAACAATGGGAAGTACTTCTATGAGCCTTGGACCCGACTATGCTATCGGGTGGGGCAGTCTTGCATTGATCAATGCAGGGATCGCCCAGGGGAAGAACAGAAGCGGTCTTAACTGGTTTCTCCTTTCACTGCTATTCGGTCCTATAGCCACATTAGTCCTGGTCGCCTTTTGCGAGAAATATTGAGATTTTGGACTGGCATATCCCTCAATGGGCGGCACCAGTTTCAGATTCATTATAGATGTCTCGCATCCGTGCTGCGTGGTGATGGTGCTGATACTTGCTCCGGGCAAGATCGACCTCGCTGTGTGTGTGCTCATGGATGTGCAGATGGATGTGCCCGTCTCCATTCTCTATCGTCTCTGTCAGGTTACTTACCGCGCCCTCGATCGAGAGCGGGAGGACATTGCACGGATACCCGAAAGCCTGAAGCACCTCAAAGAACTGCATAATCGTCGGAACCTCGAGTCCTGCCGCCAGAAGCATCTCTGTATCTGAGAAGACCTCGCGGGTCGTCCCATCCGCAACAATGGTCCTGTGAAGGACGATGACCCGGTCCGCAAGTTCTGGGATCGCGTTTACGTCGTGTGTGACGATGATAAGAGTCTTTCCTTCACTTTTCAGTGTCTTGAGAATCTCTATCAGTTCAGCCCTGCTCTTCGGGTCCAGATTGGCTGTGGGCTCGTCCATCGCTATGATCTCTGGCTCCATCGAGAGTACTGTGGCTATCGCAGCCCGTTTCTTCTCACCGCCGCTTAAATGGTGCGAAACCCTGTTCTCGTAGCCGGCGAGCCCGACCCGTTCAAGCGAAGCCGCAACCCTTCTCTTCACCTCAACTTTTTCGACGCCGAGGTTGATCGGACCGAACGCGACGTCATCGCCAAGGAGGGGCATAAAAAGCATGTCATCGGGGTCCTGAAAGACAATTCCGATCTTTTTCGGCATCTCGTGTACTTTTTTCGGATCGATGGGGTCGCCGAGGATCTCGATGGCTCCGCGTGATTTTCTGCTGTGCAGGATGCCGTTTAAGTGGAGGAGGAGCGTTGATTTGCCTGCGCCGTTTGGTCCGACGAGCGCTACGGATTCACCCCTCTCTATCTCGAATGAGACCTGCTCGAGCGCAACCGTGCCGTCAGGGTACGTGTAATTCAGATCGCTGACGTGTATTGCAATTTCCGTCGATGTCGCAGCCATCACAATCCCCCGAATGTGCCGGACGTGCCAAACGCATCGAATGTTGCTGCTACCTGCAGGAGAATAGCAAACCCGACGACGAATGCCGCGTTGATCCAGTCCTGTCTTCCGGCGTGAAACTCGTGGAGTGTTGCGATCGTTCCTGCGTAGCCCTTCGACCTCATCGCATAGAATACACGGTCTGCCCGCTCGTAGCTCTTCACAAAGAGCATCGCAATCGCTTTGCTTATCGTTGTGAGCGTGTACAGGTTGCCCCGCTTCTTAAACCCTCTTGACGTGAGCGCGCGATCCGTCCGCGTGAATTCGTCATCCAGCACAAAGATGTACCTGTACGTGAATGCAAACATCTGGACCAGTTTGTTTGGCAGATGCAGACCCTCGAGTGCCTTGATCGTGATGTCCATTCTGGAGGTTCCGATCATTGGAAAGATCAACATCACGGCTGTTAATGCCTTCAGGACGATCATCGCTGCGAATTCAACCGATTCAGGTCCCCTGTAACTCACTGTGATTCCGCCGAAACTCGCTATCTCGAGCCCCGTGTTTGTGAGTGTGAACGGGATGATGATAAAAAACGGCAGCACAAAGATGAATACCAGTTTCATGCGGGAGAGAACGAAGGAAAACGGGATCTTTGATATGTAGACCAGAATGATTGCAGATATCATGCCGGTTACGACCAGTTGCAGGTTGTACAGAAGGACGACTGAGAATATCAGCGTAAAGATGGATACGAGTCTGAAACGGGGGTCCCATCTATGAATCGGAGATGGGAGGCTCGCATATCTGTCGATCTCTGAAATCATGTCAGATCACTGCCCAGGTCACTGCACTGCATATTACCATTACCGCCTGAACAGTTCAGGTTCGACTGTTGCGATGAACCCGACGATCACTCCGGTGAAGATCGCCTCGACCGCGATGATCGGGATATGAGTGCTCACGACAAGCACCGTCGTCTCAAGAAACTCTTCGCCGGTTGTGAGCAGTTCCGCCGCAAGAAACAGGAGTGCGAGCACTACGGCGACACCTCCTGCGATCGCGCCAAATAACGATGCCCGGTTCTTTGTTTCCGGTCCGATGCCACGACCGGCTCCGGTCTTGAATATCAGGTAGGCGATAAGCGCGGGAACACCCATGTTGACTGCGTTGATCCCGATCGTCGTGACCCCGCCGTGCCCGAAGAGGAAACACTGCAGGACGAGCGCGACAAAGATGCATGGATATGCGAGTATTCCAAGCATCACGCCTGCAAAGCCGTTTAATATGAAGTGAACACTCGTGGGTCCCACCGATATGTGGACGAGCGACGAGACAAATACCGCGGCTGTGATGACCGAGAGTCTTGGCACGTCCTCGTTTCTCATCTTTGAGAGTGCATAAGCAAGGATTACGGCTGTTACCGCCCAGCCGCCCCCCCAGAGCCACTCTGCAAGAACCCCATCTGAAATGTGTACCATTTATTTAGAGCCTCTACTTGTTTTCATACTGCTTCTTCATCTTCCGGGCTGTGAGAAACATTGCTATTCCGGCAAGCCCTGTTAGATATCCAAATCCAGCGATTATTCCAGTGAGCGGCAGTCCTGCTTCATCCTCTGCTTCTTCCTGCTCCGCTTCTGTAATTCCTGCCCCTTCGGTCAGGTTCACCCACTCTTCACCTCTGTGCCCGGTCGCTTCCACCACTGCCCGATACTCTGATACGCCTATCAACGGCTGGAAATAGTACATACCGGTATCGTTGGTCTTGCCTGTTTTGTAGAGTTCTTCCTGCCCACCCCTCACCGCGTATATCTCCACGTCCGCATAAGCCATGGGATCAGCGCTTCCGCCGCCGAAATACGCCCTTATCTGTATCTCACTCACCTGCCCCTGCACGATCACCCTGTGTGCGGACGTGGGCATCGCCGCCATGCAGAGGATTAGTATCAGTGCCAGAAGGGTTATGATTTTAGCTGGTTTCATTTCTTAGATTCCCTCACTTGAGTTTTGATCACCAGTGGATCCAAGATGAGGGCTCCAGTTATATTTGAGTACGCCATAGAATCCTATTATAATAGTTCAGCCTGTCAAGATTCGAGACCGCATTTCTCCACTCAATCACATCATCCCACTGGGTATGATCATCCGGAGGCACGCCGTCTTCTTCTATCCTCTTTTCAAGCATGTCCAGAGAGCCGTATACATCTTCAAATTGTTTACAGATCGCTTTGTATATCTCCTTTTTGCCAGTGAGATAATCGCTTATCTCCGCAATCGCTCGCTCCGGAAATGTCTCAGTTTCGTGATCATGGGCATCCTGCATGGGCATGGGTGCATCTTCAGAGATTGTGAGATCCATTTCAATCATATCCGTTTCTTTACCGCAGCTCTCAAAGTCCGGAATATAAAAGAGTAAAACCTCGCTGTTCGAGGCTCTACTCGGTCACTCATTACTTCTTTCGTCTCATTGCGATCATGAACGCTGCAAAGAGCCCGATTGCGACAAGGATCGTTCCGAACGCTGGTGAAGATGTTGCAGATGATGCTGCCTGTTCCGCCGCCTCTTTCGCCTCCTGTGCTGCCGCCTTTGCTTCATTCACCGCGCTCTGA
>JAUWHQ010000123.1 GCA_030605805.1 Methanosarcinales archaeon
AGAGGAACACAGAGAGCTGTTATTTTTCTCTTTCGATCCCTCTGTGCACTCTGTGTCCTCTGTGGTTTTCTGAAACCTTATTTCGAAGATATAAAAAGTCTCCGGGGGTTTCGTCACTGCAACGCGAGATATCAAAGACCCTATGAATTTTGCTCGGCGCACTCGCGCTATTCGTCAGGGGCGCGTGCATTCGTGACTGTGAGCGCAAGCGTAGCAAAGCCGCTTGCATAAAACTGCCAGAAACAGACCGGATTTCCGATAAACCTCGCGGAACCAGAGTGTGGCGAGTTTGATAAACGACCGATCTGACCCAGGTGCCCGGAACACTTTCACGCGAGAAGACCAGAGAACCAAAATAGCAATGCCCAAACCCCACTTCCCACACGCGGGGTGCGAGGAGGAACTTTTCACCCCGCCGCGATTCAAACAGTAAAGGCGAATGGAGGCATACTCACCTTTTACTATATGACACTGTGCGTGTCAAACCTATATAACTCTTACTGGTTAATAAACTTTTCGGAAATCGTAACATCACACGATGTTCCACAGTGTGTCCCCTACATAGTGGATGGACTTGACGACCTTTCCTGATTCGCCCGTCATCTCGCCCCCCGAAACGAGCGCACGCCCGATCGCAAGCGCTTTTTTGTGCAACTCCTCAACAACGATCACGAGATCCCCCTCCTCGATAGCAGGATCCGCCTGCACGATCCCGGGGCGCATCACATCCGCGCCATTCACCACGAATCTGGTGGCGCCAGCGTCCACGACGACGACGCGCCGCTCAGTTTTGATCGAAAGCGCGCCTTTCACGGTGAGAAACGGTTCGCCATCCGGCATGAAGATCAGCGGTTCGCCATCGACCAGTATGATGTCATAAGGACCGGTTTTGAGCAGTTCAAATCGTTTTCCTTTGAATGCTGCATCGATATCTGACTGACCGAATATCCTTTCCAGTTCTTTTAAGATTTTCTTCACGTTGTTGCTTCTTATGTGGTGTCTCGATCTGATGTGGATCTCCATGATCCCGGTTTTTGTGGTGCACCTTAAATAAACTGATGCCAGAAACACTCTCATGCTCACGTTTGTTGGTCTCGGGCTCTACGATGAAGAGGACATTACCCTGAAGGGTATCAGAGCGGTAAGAGCTGCTGATATGGTCTTTGCTGAGTTTTACACCTCAAAAATGATGGGAACGACCATAGAACGCATGGAATCACTGTACCGGAAGAAGATCACAGTGCTTCCACGCGACGATATCGAGAGTGACCCGGCATGGCTGCATCATGCGACCCGGAGTGATGTGGTGCTGCTATCGGGCGGGGACCCGATGGTCTCGACGACGCATATCGACCTTCGCCTGCGCGCAGCCGATCTCGGCATAAAGACCGCGATCATCCACGGCACATCGATCGTGTCTGCGGCAGCTGGTCTTTCGGGCTTGCAGAACTACCGGTTTGGGAAATCGGCAACAATCCCGTTTCCGTACCATGTTCGGTCGAAGACGATCGTTTCAGAGACCCCGTACGATGTCATTCGGCAAAACCGCGAGAACGATCTCCACACGCTGTTATTCCTTGATATCGATCCCGATCAGGGGTTTATGACGATTCCGCAGGCGGTCAGGTTGTTGGGACGGGTCGATGAGGCAGGACTGCTCGATGACGCTCTCGGCATCGGGATTGCGCGGGCAGGATCCCCGGATGTTGTGGTGAAGTGCGACCGCCTGCCCGATCTCTCTGCATTCGATTTTGGTGCGCCCATGCACATACTGGTCGTTCCCGCGAGTCTGCACCGGATGGAGGCAGAGGCACTGGTCAGGTTCGCGGGCGCGCCCGGGTGATGTGCTGGAGTGAGGTGGCACTCTTGCTTTTCGGAGCAAATCTCGGATAGCAGATGATCATGATCGGAATCATGAATAACACGATGATGGTCGCCCATCCGGATAAACCCGAATCCATGAGTCGGTGTATGGTGAGTTTTTCCTGGTTCTGACGTTTTCTGCCACCATGTTAATTTGTAACAACATGTTTACTGTTATCGATTTCAAAACGTCAAATGTCAAATATGCGCATGACAATCATGGGATAACAATATAGAATGTGATGTATATAATCTAATCGCGTCAGCCGCTATCGATTAGTTGGTTTTTCACGATCTGACAAAAACAGGTTGGATCTCGGGATCCTCTCGAGAGTGTCCCGATTCGGATATATGATGCAATAAAATGTTGGGACCAGTATCAATTTGGGACACTCAGAATCCGACCGAAAAATCCAGTAATACTGGTAGGGATTCAGAATGCCCGACAGTACATATTTCCAACCATCGTCTAACGATCTGAAGTTCAGGGATGAGTGAGCGAGAATGTCCTCATTTCGATGCGTCTATTTTTCTTTTGAACACCACGAATAGAACTGCGAAGTAGATCAACAGCGCAGTCATGTACACGGCTGTGATGGCTGCAGCACGCCCGAAAACAAAATCCCTTGCATGAAAGGTAACCACCACGATTATCACAAAGAGTACAAACATGTACGAGACGAAACTGATGCCAAGGGCACGCATCCACTTCGGAATCAATATCCTGCCCCCTCTAATCTTTTTATTCTGTCTTCTATCGACGGGCAAGTGCAAAAGAGCGTATTGTATATCTCATCTTCTGCAAGCGGATTTGCGATGAAGAGCGGAGCATGTGATGGGTTAGCATCCCAGCTCTCCTGATCACGCACTTTTGAAAGCATCTCGATAGCAGCATCTGATCCACACAATAGCGCAGCATACTTGTCAGCCTCGTATTTAACCGATTCCGGGGATGTGATCTGGATCAGGAGTGCCGCTGGTGGCGCAAAGAGGGATGTTACAAAGAATTTGATCAGCTTTGGCGCAGGTTCGTACTCCTGCCCGAATCCTGTGAATACCGCACCCCAGAGCGCCACGATCGGAAGCGTGGTGAGTATTCCGGCAATAACAGCGGCGATCTCCCGAAGTCTGCGCCCGCCACGAGATTGCGCAATCTCGTACACCATCATACACGAGAGCTCTTCTTCGCTAAGGCGTTCGATCGCTCCCGTTGTCAGGACGAGAGAACCGTTCTTCCGGTTTCCAACGGAAAACGAGTTAACAACATGAGACTCAACAAAATAGAGTCCTGCAACTGGCATTCCCGCGTCCTTTGCAAGCTTGAGCATCTGCATGTACAGAGGATCATCGAATGACGCTTTTTTAGCGTGATACCACCTGAGAAGGATCTGACGGCTGAATATGAAACAAGCGACAACAAGGAAGAGAACCGCTGCGCCGAGTCCCGAAGCAAGCATGAAGAGTATATTCATCTCACACCAAGCCTCCGATCTGTTGTTCTGCGTACGGGGTAACACTGTTTCCGCTGACATCAAACTTGAGCCAGCCTTTCAGAATCGAGGTCTCATCATCGATCGTGATCGACTCGGTGTTTGTAAGCACAATCTTCTCAGCCGCGATCTCTAAAACTTCGAATTTGCCATATTTACCCCCGGGATTGATCTTCTTCACATCATCCGAGCATTGTCTGATATCCTTCAGGACGACAAAACCGCTTCCGCCTTCCTGAAAGATCGTAACGACACTACATTCAAATACAGGCACATCACTTCCCGCGATTGCGACCGCGTACTCAAAAGTGCCTCCTTCTACACAGACACCGGATTCCACAACCTCTCCTTCCTTTGCGAGTTCCAGCCATGCCGTGCCGCCTGTTATGAATATATCCCTCATCGTCAGGAGATAGCCCTCACCGAGGACGTAACTCTCGCCTATCTCCAGCCGCACCTCGTCGCTCTCGTTCACAAGAATTCTCCCGAAGAGGTCTGCGTGGTCAGGATCGAATGATCGATGCACCGCTCCCAAGAAACCGGTCTTGCCACCGATAACGGTCGCAGTGTAGGTCGCATTCCCTGCTCCGATGAACCGATCATCTGAGAAGTAGACCTTCAGTTCCTCGTATGATTCCCCGGTATCGAAATCATAAGAGAATGCCGGATGGTTGTCGCCGGTCAGGTTCATCCATCGTCCTGCTTCCGCACGATACGACGATGGCGTTCCTTTCAGTTTATACGTCCCGCTCTTGGTCTTTGTTGTGTAGAGATACGCGTAACGCCTGTTATCGGAAACCTCGAACACGATGGTGCCGTTTAAGATGCTGCACCTTCCGCTGAAGACGATCTGCCCTCTGTTTTTGAAGATGATTCCGGACGAATCGATCTTATCGATCTCGAACTCCCCGTACCTCTCGCCGACACTGACATGGACTGGCGTATCCGAGTAGAGGTATAGATCATCGATCCTTACGGACTGATCAGGTAGTATGTCATCGACCGTGCATCTGAAGAGGCGCACATCATCTCCAACACCATCAATGTGGCTTCGGTATTCAAAGGTCTCATCCTCGCCAAAGATACCGGAATCGATGGTTTCGTGACTTCTGTTAAGCTTTAGAAGGACGGTCTCCTGCACACCGTCCACATCACGGAGTGAAAGGTTGTAGCCACCCCCGAGCATCCATGTCTCGTTCGCATGCATGGTTCTGCCGCTCCCATCAACGATTGCTGGCAGCAGGAGGTCGGGTTTCGAACCCGGGATCATGTACCGTTTTCCAAGATAGCGGATGCTTTTGCCACTGGCACTCACCGTGTATGTGGCATTCCCGGATTCAACGACACCATCCTCGTTGAAATAGAGTACGAGCTTCTCGTTTGAGTTCAGTTGATCGCAGTT
Source organism: Methanosarcinales archaeon (assembly GCA_030605805.1). Lineage (GTDB taxonomy): Archaea > Halobacteriota > Methanosarcinia > Methanosarcinales > Methanogasteraceae > Methanogaster_D. Next base: position 4,756 of record JAUWHQ010000123.1, read on the forward strand.
CGAACTTGTGAGCGTCATCGTGCTGCCGGCATAGATCGGCATCGGGATGCCACTGAGCTGTACGCTTTGGACATACCCTGCAACCTCGGTCTCACTCTCCACCTCCCCTTCAAATTTCTTGAACTCGACATTGTCCCACCACGTCCGGAAGTCAGTGCCTCCTGTTTCCGCGTACACCCGGAGAGTGAGGGTGTTGTTTGATGCGAGCAATACAGGCGTCTCGACGCGCTGCCAGCCCTCGTCACCGGCAGCGTCATCCTCCCAGACAAGGATATCATTGAGCAGCACCTGTTTCGTGTGGCGTCCTTCGGTGTCAGACGTCTGCGAGTCCCTCACATCAAACGTCAGAAGGACGATTCCCCTCTCACCTGATATCTCCTGCGAGATTTCGCCGAAGTCTCCGGGCAGTGTGCTCGTATTCTCCGGAATGCCGATCTCGTACGAGCGGTACCCGAGCGTCGAGGCAGCCGTGGTGTAGTTGCCTGTGAGATTCCCTTTTCCGGCATATTCCCAGTGCCCGTCGTATTCCATGTCCGAATTGTGGATCAGAGGCGGTGTTATCGAGTAGTTCAAGATGGATTCGGTGTTGCTGTAATCAACCGAAGACGAGACCGTTCTCACCTCGTACCGGTGCAATCCGTCTCCAATACAGAGCAGAAACTCAAGCGGGAGATATGAGCCGATCATCTTCGGTGTGAATGTCAGGTTCAAAGCCGCATTTGCGCAGCTCGCAACGCCGATCTCCTCTTCTGCGACAATGTCCCCTCCGAGCTTCAGAGAGAGAGTGTAATTTGTGTACGCGGGTTCGTAGTTCTTGATAACGACCGAAACCTCCGTTGGGGTATCGAGAAGAAGCGACGGTTCGTAATACGATACATTCATCGTTGTGAGCGTCTCAAACCCGACATCGTCCCACCACACCGAGATATCAGGGTTGCTAACTCCCGAGTACACCCTCATCGTCAGCCGGTTGGACTTCTGCAGCATCACAGGGAACCCGATCTGCTGCCAGCCCTCGTCCTTAGCCGCACTATCCTCCCAGACGATCGCATCATTGAGCAGTACCTGCTTTAGGTACCCTGTGGTATTTGTGAGGATCGAATCACGCACGGCAAAGCGGAGCACGGCAAGCCCGGGTGCTGGCGATGGAATGTCCTGTTCGATTGCGCCATACCAGCCCTCACCGGGTTTTACGGATACAATCTCGTACGAGTGGTTGGATGAGTGTGATACGCTGGAATATTCACCGGTGAAGTTCCTGTTGCTCCTGAAGGTCCACGAACTGTTCTCTTCCATGCCGCCGTTCGGGATATCTGGCGGAATGATCAGGTAATTCAGGAGGGCGCTTGTGTCGTTGTAGTCGATCGAGGATCTGACCCAGAGATGCACGGACCGATACCGCGTCCCGTCCTTGTATAGAACAAACTCGAGTTTCATACGGTCTCCTGTCCGATCCGGGACGAATGGTATATTCTCGAGCCATTTTTCCCTGTGAGCAAGGGTTATCTTTCGTGTTTCGAGCACGCCCGCCCCGAGTTTCACCTGAAGCGTGTACTCGGTGGGCGCATGTTCGTAGTTCTCAACACCAACCGTGATCGATGAGAGCTCGCCAATATGCAGGTCTTTCTGGTAGCCCTCTGCCTTACCGTCCGGACCAAGAATATAGAGGGCTGAAAACTCCTCTTCCTCAAACGTGAGCTTGGCATAGATGAGCATGCTGCTTGCGATGATGATCGATCCTATGAGCGATATCATAAGCATCCGTTCGATATCGCTCATCTTCTCGTCATCCGCCCGCAGCGACTCGATGAACCCCTGATAATCCACAAAATATCTCTTATCCTCCGGAGTCAGCGTCCTTGTGATGACGGTCAGCAGCAGAAGGAACAATGTTATCGCGGAGAGCGTGAGTATGAGCGGCGTCGGTCTGAAGAGATATGGTGTCACGCTGATCGCAAAGCCATCAAAGACCGTGATAGCAATACTCAGACCGATGCTGAGCGTGAACCGCTCGATCCCACTGATCTCACCCATTTTCGGAAACATCGCCGCTATCAGCGCGTATCCCGGGATAAATAGCAAGATTATCAGTGAAAAAGGAATCCTGAGTGGTGTATCGTTGAATGGCTCGACAAGAACGAATAGAATGCATAGACCTGTGAGTATGACTACCACGATCAGGTCGATAAAGTATTTCGATCTTCCTCCTGCCATCGAATATAACATATATGGTGTAATCTTATATCAGTACGGCACATAGAGCGCTATAGCACACGTCGTGGCGGTGAGCGCATACATGACCATGACGATCTCTCTCTCGGTCATTGGATAATAGTACGGCGGCAGCCATTTCAGTGTCAGCCTGTTCGGAACCCTGATCGTGCCATCCTCTCGCAGGTGCCCGAACTTGAATGAGTCGTATTCTCCGGGCGGCGTGCCCTGCCTGTGGCAGATCTTCCGCCGCACCCTCCAGTAGAAGTACATGAGAAAGTTGATCGTGTGTGGGAGGAGCATGACGATTCCGGATATGAGAAATCCCTGAAAGACGATGAAGACGCCCACAGCAGCGCCGATTAACATCGCACCGATGTTTCCCTCAAAGATCGATGAGGGGTACCTGTTGCGCGTCCAGAACGCGAGATTCGCTCCGAAGAAGGCTGCAAAGATGTTGAGATGCTCGATTCTCCCGACCATGAAGGATTTCGCCAGAAGGAAGAAGAAGACTATCGAGGAAAGCCCGGACTGGAGCCCGTTGAAACCGGAATGCATGTTCACCATGTTTGCAACGACCATCACGTACATTGGAGCAATGATATAATAAAAACATGTTATCATAACCGGCGTCGTGTCGAAGAAGAGACTGATTGTTTCCATGGCTTGCGGCTGGAGGATCAGCGCGATCGGATACGACAGGAAATACGGGAAGAATATCTTGAGCCACCGGTTCCTGATCCGGAGATAGTCATCCAGTATCCCAAATGTGGCATACATCACCGCGATGTAAACGATGATGAAATTGATCGGTGAGTTGCAGAAGACAACCGATACGCTCAGCATCACAAGAACGACGAGCGTGATGAGCAAACCGCCGTTTGTCGGGACATACACCTTCCCTGCCTTGTAGCAATCCCGTACGACCATGCCGCTTGATGTGAGTATCCTGATCATTCTGGGAAGTGCTGCTATCGTCAGCACGAACGAAAGTATGAAGAAGATTGCGATATTCTGCGCATCAGGAGATATGTTCATGGTCTGCCAACTGCCCGGTATAGATATCTTCTTAAACGGAGTTCTTCCGGATCAAGGACGCCCCGCCCGTCCACAACCACCTTATGTCGCATTCGTCTGCCGAGCAGGTCCCAGTCGATCTCCTTAAATTCGGCATGATCAGAAGCGATCAGAATTGCGTCGATAGAGTCAATGGAATTGAGATCAGAGGGGATTGCTCCGAACCGCTGAACCCCACTACCGAGCACCGGATCGTAAGCAAAGACCTCTGCACCCCTCCTTTTCAGTTCATTGATCATATCGATTGCCGGACTGAATCTCGTCTCATTCACATCACCGCGGTATGTAACGCCCAGGAGAAGCACGCGTGCACCCGATATCCCTGCGCCGATCTCTCTGAGCGCGCTTTCGAGCAAATCCACGGTGTACGCGGGCATGCCATCGTTGATCCGGCGTGCGAGCCTCAGCATATCGGTACTGCTCTCTACGGTATTTATGATGAAGTACGGATATACCGGGATGCAGTGCCCGCCAACGCCGCATCCGGGCGCATGGATGTGCGAATACGGCTGCGTATTTGCAGCATCAAAGACCTCTCTTGCATCGATTCCGAGTTCATCGCATACCATGGCGAGTTCGTTTGCAAGCGCGATGTTCACATCCCTGTACAACCCCTCAAAGACCTTCACAGACTCCGCAGCAGTCACGTCGCTCACAGCAATGACGCCTTTCTTGTTGATCGTCGAATAGAGCGATCTTGCGGTCTCTGTGCTCGCACCATCGACGCCGCCAACGATCTTTGGATATGCGCCAGTGATATCGATGATCGCCCGCCCTGACGCGGTGCGTTCAGGGCAGTGCGCAACCCCGAAATCGCCGACTTTGTGCCCCGACTCCTCCAGTATTGGAATAATCATGTCCCGTGTCGTACGGGGTGGAACAGTACTCTCCTGGATCACAAAATCCCCTGGATCAAGCCCCTTTGCGATATCTCTGCAGACGGATTGAACAATCGACATATCAGGGTTGTTGTCGTCATCAAGGAGCGTTGGGACGAGTATGATCATCACATCAGCCGCCTCTGCCGCACGCACGAGGTCAGACGTTGCGGAAAGCCTCCCTTCATCGACGTTTCGCTCCACGAGTTCAGGAAGCCCGGGTTCGCCTGTTACGTGGCATATTCCCTGATTAATGGTCGCAACGACACTTTCATCGATGTCAGCGCCGATCACACGCGCGCCAGCGTCTGCAAAGACTGCTGCAAGCGGTAAACCCATCTTCCCGAGCCCGTATACCGCAATCGTTACATCGCCCGATGCGACTGCCTGCCTGATACTTTTTTCCGGCTGTCCGTAGATCTTCATGATCCCGCCTCGAATCTATCCTAATATC